>NZ_JBSFQF010000005.1:0-272445 GCF_053588575.1 Gordonia sp. NPDC003429 | reverse complement strand
CCATCACGCAGGCCAAGAGCCGGGGCCGCAGAATTCGCCATAGCCAATTCTCTCAAACCACGAACCATAAACTAATTAACGACACGCGACACTAGTGTCCTGGAGCGCTAGTGTCCTGGAGCGCTGGGATCCTCGGGCACTGGGATTCTCGGGCACTGGGATTCTGGAGCGCTAACGTTCGACCGGGAGGTGCTCGGCAATCACGCGATTGACCGCCGCGGCGCGAGCGGTGTGCGCCAACCCGACCAGTCGCCGTAATTCGCCGTCACCGGCGTGCAGTTGACCGGACGTGGATCCGAAACTGACGCCGCCGGAATCGGCCATCGTCACGATCGCCTCCACCTGCGCGGCGCTGTCGATGATGCGGGTGGCCCGCGCGTCGTCGTGCGGGGGCAACTCCACTTGATGTCGCAGCGTCAGTGTGCGCAGCGTGCCGCGCAGATCCGACGGTCCACTGACCCGCAGCGTCCCCAGGCTGCCGATCAGGGCGGTTGCCTCGGAAACCGATTGTCGGAGTTGATGTTCGATCTCGCCCACACTCGGCACCGGATCGACGGGCAGCGGCGCGGGGTAGCGGTGCACGATCCACCGGCACCCGTCACCGTCGGGTTCGGGAATCACGGCCACGGGTCCGGTCGCTGCCCCGGACGTCGGGATGGACAAGCCGGGGCCGTCGACGAGGAGTACCTCGCCGGCACCATATGCCGCCTGCGTGGCGGGGCCCGGTGGGAGGCCGTGCGGATCGCCGGGGGCGGGCAGCCGAACCGACATGTACCGGGCGCCCCGGAGCAGGGAAAGCAGACCCAACACACCCACCGAACTGTCAGATCGGCCGTCTCGACGATCGTCGACCACATGCCGGGAGCCGAACATCGCGAGCGTGTCGGCGACGTCGTCGGGAGAACACCGGCCAGCGACCCAGGCCGCCGACCAGCCACCCAGCGCACACGCCGGCCAGGCGCGGCTCACGGTGCGGTCGGTACTGGTCACGATCGACCACGATACCGACCGACCGGCGCGCGCGTCGGCTGCCGACGATCGGCACGGCGTGGCTGCCCCGGTCGTGCGGAGGCGGCGCATAGCGTGTGCGACGTGACAGACGATCGATACGGACCCGACGTGCTCGCCAGACCTCGCCGCACCCCGCCGCGGGTACCGGAGGTGGCGGCCGAGCACGATCTCGTGGTCGAGGACGCGGCAACCGGTTTCTGTGGTGCCGTGGTCGGATTGGAGAAGAGCTACTCCGGTGATCTCGTGCGGCTCGAGGACCGGCACGGCACCACGCGTGTGTTCCTGATGCTGCCCGCCGCCTTCCTCGTCGACGGCGCCCCGGTCACGCTGGTGAAGCCAAGGGTACGTGGTCCACAGGCCCCGGTGCGCACCGCGTCGGGTTCACGCGCGGCGCCCCGGCAGCGGGCACGGCAGGCCAGGGCGAGCCGGATTTTCGTGGAGGGTGTGCACGACGCCACCCTGCTGGAGCGGGTGTGGGGCGCGGACCTGCGCGCGGAGGGCGTCGTGGTGGAAAGCCTCGACGGTCTCGACAATCTCGCGGCATCGCTGGCCGACTTCGATCCCGCCCCGCACCGGCGGGTGGGCGTGCTCGTCGATCACCTCGTCGCCGGTTCCAAGGAGGAACGGCTGACCGCATCGGTCGGGGAGCACGTGCTGGTGTGCGGCCACCCGTACATCGATGTCTGGCAGGCGGTCAAACCCGCATCGGTGCGGATCGAGGCCTGGCCCGACGTGCCGCGCGGCGAGGACTGGAAGACCGGCGTGTGCCGCCGATTGCGTTGGGGCACACCGCAAGACGGGTGGCGCCGGGTGTTGTCGGGGGTGTCGGGTTTTCGTGACCTCGAGGTACCGCTACTGCGGTCGGTGGAGGAACTGATCGATTTCGTCACCGCGGCGGAATCCGACGCCTGACCATCGCGGAGCGGCGCATAAGGCCACCGGACGATCCGGGAGATCTGGCAGACTGGATTCATGAGCGCCCTGCTGTGGCTTGCCGCCGTGGTCGTGCTGCTGATCGCCGAGATGTTCAGTGGCGACCTCGTGCTGCTCATGCTCGCCGGCGGTGCATTGTCGGCCGCCGGGGTCGACTACTTCTTCGACACCCCGGTGTGGGTTGACGGACTGGTGTTCGCGGTGGTGTCGGTGCTGCTGGTGGCCGGGGTGCGCCCGGTGGCCAAGCGGCACATGCTCAGTCGCCCCAAGGTGTTGACCAACACCGAGGCGCTCGAGGGCCGTACCGCGGTGGTCACCGAACAGGTCGATGAGCACGACGGCCGGGTGAAGATCGGCGGCGACATCTGGTCGGCGCGGACGATGAACGCGGGAGAGGTCATCGAGGCCGGCGCTCACGTGACAGTTGTCGAGATCGACGGCGCTACCGCCGTCGTGTGGAGAGGGTGAGCCGGGATGGAATACGTCGGACTCGGGATCGTGGTGCTGCTGGTCCTGCTCGTGGTGGTGGTGCTGGCCAAATCGGTGGCCCTCATCCCACAGGCGGAGGCGGCGGTCATCGAGCGTCTGGGTCGCTACACCCGCACGGTGTCGGGTCAGTTGACACTGCTGCTGCCCTTCATCGACCGCATCCGTGCGCGCGTGGACATTCGTGAGCGCGTCGTGTCGTTTCCGCCGCAGCCGGTGATCACCGAGGACAATCTGACGCTCTCGATCGACACCGTGGTGTATTTCCAGGTGACCAATCCGCGGTCGGCGGTGTACGAGATCGACGACTACATCGCCGGCGTGGAGCAGCTCACCATCACCACATTGCGCAACGTGGTGGGCGGGATGACGCTGGAGGAGACCCTCACCTCGCGCGACTCCATCAACGGGCAGCTGCGCGGCGTCCTCGACGAGGCCACCGGTCGGTGGGGCCTGCGGGTGGCGCGGGTGGAACTGAAATCGATCATGCCGCCGCCGTCGATCCAGGAATCGATGGAGAAGCAGATGAAGGCCGACCGCGAGAAGCGGGCGACCATTCTGGCCGCCGAGGGTCAGCGCGAGTCGGCGATCAAGACGGCCGAGGGCAACAAGCAGAGTCAGATCCTCGCCGCCGAGGGTGCCAAGCAGGCGGCGATCCTGGCGGCCGAGGCCGACCGGCAGTCGAGGATCCTGCGCGCCCAGGGCGACCGGGCGGCGCTCTACCTGAAAGCCCAAGGCGAGGCGAAGGCGATCGAGAAGACGTTCGCCGCGGTCAAGGCGTCCAAGCCCACACCGGAACTCCTGGCCTACCAATACCTGCAGACCTTGCCGGAGATGGCCAAGGGCGAGGCCAGCAAGGTGTGGGTGGTGCCGTCCGATTTCGGTTCTGCACTGCAGGGATTCGCGAAATCCTTCGGCGCGCAGGGCGACGACGGTGTGTTCCGATACGAGCCACCGGCGAGCGACGAGGTGCCGCAGGTCGACGAGTCGGAGACCGACGACTGGTTCTCGCTCGCATCAGACCCCAAGGTGGCGCAGGCCGTCGCCGAAGCCGAAGCGGTGGCCCGCACCCCGGTGGCACCGGAGATCCAGGCCCCCCGTCCGGCCCGGTCGGTGCTTCCGCAGCAGCCGGAGTAGCGCTCACGCCGGGATCGGCGTCGAAGACCGTTCGGCAGCCGGTAGCCCGAGCCTGCGTGCGAGCGGGGCGAACCCGCGGTGGAACGCCCGCTCGGCGAACTGCCATGTGTGACCACCATGCGCGAGGTGGATCGAGCAGTCGATGTCCACCGCTCTTCCCTCGGCACACAATTCGCGTGCCGCCGCGAGTTCGGGAGCATGCCCGAGATCGGCACCGGCGGACCGGGAGCGGGCGGCGATGGCCTCGTCGAACCACCCGCCGACACCGGTGTAGTTCCCGTGGCGGCCCATCACCGTCATCGGGTCGAAGTCGTCGTAGGCGTCGGTGTCACCGCCGAACAGGGCGTCGACCGTCTGCGCGCGGTCCCCGGCGTTGGGTGCCACATCGCCGGCGATGTCCTCGAAGGTCGAGAACAGCTCCGGATGTTCGGTCACCAGATCCACCGCACAGGTCCCGCCCATCGAAAAGCCGACCACACCCCAGCCGGCGCCTGCGGGATCGGCGGCGAAATGGCGGATCACATACGGCCGCACCTCGTCGACGAGGTGAGTGGCCACCCGTCCGCGCGGACCGTCGACGCATTCGGTGTCGTTGCCGAAACTGCCGCTCACGTCGGGGAAGACGAGGATGGGCGACATCCCGTCGTGGCGGTGCGCATAGCTGTCCGCGTCGGACACCGCATCGCCGATCCGGATCCAATCGGCGGGCGTGTTGAACTCACCGCCGATCATCATCACCGCGGGCAGGCGTGGAGGGTTGCGTCCGCGGAACCAGGCCGGCGGCAGGTACGCGTACTCGGTGCGGTGCACGAAACCGCTCGTGGCCGACCCGGCGTCGATCGGCACCACCGAGCCGTCGGCCCGGTACGAGTTGCGGGCAGAGGTCAGCGCGGCAAGGTCGACGCTGTGCGCCACCGACCCGCCGCTGAGCTGATCCCAGGCCTCGTCGACGGTGGGGAAGTAGCCGATCCACTGGTTGAGGGTGAGCGCCGCGGCCAGGGAAGTGAGTACCACCGCGGCCGCCGAGGCTGCGCGACGCCACCACCGGGTGTGCGCGACACCGAGGATCGCGACGGCGATCGCGAACCCGCTCGCCCCGACCCACCACCAGAACCGGGCAGGTGCCGGGTCGCCGGCGACACCCGGCGAGGTCCAGTACAGGTGGGTCACCACGACGCACGACGTGCCGAACGCGGCAGCGAGAGGCACCCAGAGCGCCCACCACCGACCCGAGCGACGCGCCACCACCACGACGAGTGCGACAACAGCCGCCACCTCGACGACCAGCGGCACATACCCCGAGATCAGCGACACCCCTGACTGTGTCTGATCACCCACTGGGAAAACGATCCGCGTTCAGTCTGGGAGATTGCCCTCGGATAGGTGTGATTCGCATGAGGAAACCGGCATCCGCGCGTCGAAGAGCAGACCGACGACGCCAACGGCGAAGAACGACGCGCTCAGCAGGAGCAGCATGGGGTTGGTCTGGCCGGTCATCGCGTCACCGAGCAACACGACGGCGATCGTGCCGGGTGCCATTCCGATCACCGATGCCACCACGAACGGCAGCAGCCGCACCGACGACACGCCGGCGCACCAGTTCACCAGCCAGAACGGGCAGATCGGAATCAACCGCAACGATCCGATGGCCAGCCAGCCGCGACTGCGCAACCGTGAATCCACCGCCATCACCACCGGTCGTTTCAGGTGCGGGGCCACCCTCTCGCGGCCCGCCCAGCGCGCGAGCAGGAAGGCGCAGATCGCGGCGGTGGTGGCCGCGCACATGGCGCCGGCGAGGCCCACCACCGGACCGAAGAGCACACCCGACATCACCGTGAACACCGTGCGCGGGATGGGAAAGATCGTCACCATTACGTAGGCGAGAAAGAACGTCCAGACGAATGCCGGCCCGAGCTGCTCTCCCCAGTCCCGGACGCTGGCCACCGACGGAATGGGCACGAGGTACGAAAGCACGAGGAGGGCGCAAATCGCCGCGAAGCCGATGAGCGCGTTACGGATCTTGTCGCGCCGACCACTACGGAGTGGAGGTGCGGTCACCACGTCGACACCGCTCGACATCGGGTCCGTCACCTCAGTGTTCACGGAGTCGAGCATAACGCCGGCCGCGGTGGGACTCGGCGAACGAACCGAGCGACCGATCGGCTAATGTCGGTAACGCGCTCGACACGAGCATCACGGAGGTGCGCCAGACCACATGAGTCCAGACCACATGAGTGATGAACCGGACCGATCCGAATCGGATGCAGCCCTCGAGGAGGCCTACCGCTCCTGGTCGACGGCCGCGGCGAAGGTGCTGGCCAAATCGCGCCGCGTGGAGGTCGACGACCTGCCCGACACGCCCGAGGCGATGCTGTCCACCGACACCGCCGACGGTCTCGTCATCCGCCCGCTCTACACGCGCCGCGACGAGCGCCCCGAACCCGGGCTGCCCGGAGGGTTTCCCTACGTGCGCGGTGCCGACGCCGCCCGCGACGTCACCATGGGATGGCGGGTCACCGAACGCTTCGGTGACGATCCGGGAGCCTCTGCCGAGCAGATCAACGCCGACATCCTCGACGCCATGGGCAACGGCGCCAGCGGCCTGTGGCTGTCGGTGGGCGGGGCCATCACCGTCGACAACCTCGCCGCGGTGCTCGACGGGGTGTACCTCGACCTCATCCCGGTCACCCTCGACGCCGGCGCCGACGGCATCACCGCTGCCACCGCCTTCGCGGCGGTCCGCGCGGCCGCCGACACGGCGCCGCAACCGGCGCCGCCCACCGTCGCCACCACCGACTCCCTGGGCCTCTCGCCGCTGACCGCGGCGTTCTCCGGTCGGCCCACCGTCGACCCCGACGAGGCCACCGCGCTCGTCGCCGGAGGCGGCGGCGATCGTGCGGGTATCCGCGGATTCCGGGTCGACGGCGCCGATTTCGCCACCGCCGGCGCCGACAACGGCCTCGAACTTGCGCTCATCGTCGCTGCCGCGCTCACCCATCTGCGCGACCTCACCACCGCCGGTCTCACCCCGGCACAAGCACTCGCGCAGATCTCGTTCGCCGTGTCCGTCGACGACGACCAGTTCGCCACGATCGCCAAACTCCGTGCGCTGCGCAAGATGTGGGGGCGGGTCGCGGACGTGGTCGGCGCTCGCGACGCGGGAGCTGCGATCACCCATGCGGTCACCGACCTGTCGATGTACACCCAGCGCGATCCGTGGGTGAATATGCTGCGCAGCACCGTCGCCGCATTCGGCGCGGGTGTCGGTGGAGCCGACCAGGTGACCGTGCTCGGCTTCGATGCCGCGATTCCCGCCGACATGCGCACCTCCGGCGCGCGGTTCTCCCGCCGGATCGCGCGCAACACGCAGTTGCTGCTGCTCGAGGAATCGAATGTGGGGCGTGTGCTCGACCCCGCGGGCGGCTCCTGGTTCGTGGAGAGCCTCACCGACGATCTGGCCGCCAATGCCTGGGCGGTGTTCACCGACATCGAAGGACTCGGTGGCTACCGTTCGGCACTCGACTCCGGCTGGATCACCGACCGTGTGGGAACGTCGTTGGCCACCCGCGATATCGAGGTGGCCCATCGGCGCAGTCCGGTCACCGGTGTCAGTGAATTTCCCAATCTCGACGAGAAACCACTCGGCGCCGCGGTGGCAGCGACGACCGAGGTGGTGGCGGGCACGCCGCGGCTGGCGCGGGTGGGCCGGGCGTTCGAGGAACTGCGAGACCGTTCGGACGCGGTTCTCGCCGCCACCGGACGCCGTCCCACGGTGCTGCTGTTGCCGTTGGGTAGCGTCGCCGAACACAATGCCCGAACCACCTTCGTCGCCAATCTTCTTGCCGCGGGCGGTATCTCGGTCACCAACCCGGGACCACTCGCCCCCGACGACATCACCTCGGTGGCTGCGCAGGCCGACGTTGCCGTGATCTGCGGCAGCAAGTCTCGCTACGCCGAGGACGGGCAGGCCGCGTTGGCCGCCGCCCGCGCCGCCGGAGCCGGCCGCATACTGTTCGCCGGACCCGACCGAGAATGGCCCAGCGGGGATCGGCCCGACGGGTCGCTACGCATCGGTATCGATGCCATCGCTGTGCTCACCGATCTGTTCGACACGCTCACCTCGGTGACGGCCACCACGGGAGGGACGGCATGACCGATACGCAGAACCGGGCCACGATCGGCAGTTTCGTCGACGTCGACCTCGACGCCGTGGAGCCGGCGACGACCGCCCCCCACACCCCGACCCCCGACACCCCGACCCCCCACACCCCGACCCCCGACACCCCGGCCGACGAGATCTGGAGCACGCCGGAACAGATCGACGTCAAACCTCTCTACACCAGGGCCGACCGCGACGCGGTGACCCGCGGCGGCGAGCACCCCTATCCGCTCGACACCATTCCCGGTGCGCCGCCGTTCCTGCGTGGGCCGTATCCGACGATGTACGTCAACCAGCCGTGGACGATCCGGCAGTACGCCGGATTCTCCACCGCCGCCGAATCCAACGCCTTCTACCGGCGTAACCTCGCCGCAGGCCAGAAGGGCCTGTCGGTGGCCTTCGACCTCGCCACCCACCGCGGCTACGACTCCGACCATCCGCGCGTGGCCGGCGACGTCGGCATGGCCGGTGTGGCCATCGACTCCATCCTCGACATGCGTCAGCTCTTCGACGGCATCGACCTGGGTTCGGTGTCGGTGTCGATGACCATGAACGGTGCGGTGCTGCCCATCCTGGCGCTGTACGTGGTGGCCGCCGAGGAGCAGGGTGTGCCGCCGGAGAAGCTCGCCGGGACCATCCAGAACGACATCCTCAAAGAGTTCATGGTCCGCAACACCTACATCTACCCGCCGAAGCCGTCGATGCGGATCATCTCCAACATCTTTGAATTCACCAGCCAGAAGATGCCGCGCTTCAATTCCATCTCGATCTCCGGATACCACATCCAGGAGGCCGGGGCCACCGCGGACCTCGAGCTCGCGTACACGTTGGCCGACGGCGTGGAGTACATCCGCGCCGGCCTCGACGCAGGCCTCGACATCGACAAGTTCGCACCCCGGTTGTCGTTCTTCTGGGGGATCGGGATGAACTTTTTCATGGAGGTGGCCAAGCTGCGTGCGGCGCGGCTGCTGTGGAGCGAACTCGTCGCGCAGTTCGATCCAAGGAACCCGAAATCCCGCTCGTTGCGCACACATTCGCAGACGTCGGGATGGTCGCTGACCGCGCAGGACGTGTTCAACAACGTGGCGCGCACCTGCGTGGAGGCGATGGCGGCCACGCAGGGACACACCCAGTCGCTGCACACCAACGCTCTCGACGAGGCGCTGGCACTGCCCACCGACTTCTCGGCGCGCATCGCCCGCAACACCCAGCTGCTGCTGCAGCAGGAGTCGGGAACCACGCGACCCATCGACCCGTGGGCGGGCTCGAACTACGTCGAGTGGCTCACCGCGCAGCTCGCCGACAAGGCCCGCGCCCACATCGCCGAGGTCGAGGAGACCGGCGGCATGGCGCAGGCGATCAACGAGGGCCTGCCCAAACTGCGCATCGAGGAGGCGGCCGCCCGCACCCAGGCGCGGATCGACTCCGGCCAGCAGCCGGTGATCGGGGTGAACAAGTACCGGGTGGACGAGGACGAGCACATCGAGGTGCTCAAGGTGGAGAACTCCAAGGTGCGCGCCGAGCAGTTGGAGAAACTGCAACGGCTGCGCGCCGGCCGCGACCAGTCCGCCGTCGACGCCGCACTCGCCGACCTGACCCGGGCTGCCGCATCGACCGACGGTGGCATGGAGAACAACCTGATGGCGCTCGCGATCGAGGCGGCGCGCCGCCAGGCGACGGTCGGCGAGATCTCCGCCGCGCTGGAAAAGGTCTATGGTCGCCATCAGGCGGAGATCAAGACCATCAGCGGGGTGTACCGACATGAGGCCGGCGACGTGAGCAACATCGACGCGGCGATGGAGATCGTGCGGCAGTTCGCCGAGGCCGAGGGTCGCAGGCCCCGCGTCCTCATCGCGAAGATGGGGCAGGACGGTCACGACCGCGGCCAGAAGGTGATCGCGACCGCGTTCGCCGACCTCGGCTTCGACGTCGACGTGGGCCCCCTGTTCCAGACGCCGGAGGAGGTGGCCGCGCAGGCCGCCGACAACGATGTGCACGTGGTGGGCGTGTCGTCGCTGGCGGCAGGGCATCTCACCCTCGTGCCTGCGCTGCGTCAGGCGCTGGCCGACGTGGGTCGCGACGACATCATGATCGTGGTCGGCGGGGTCATCCCGCCGGGCGACTTCCAGGAGCTCTACGACGCGGGTGCGGCGGCGATCTTCCCGCCCGGCACCGTCATCGCCGATTCCGCGGTCGAATTGGTGACCAAACTCGCCGACAGCCTCGACCTCGAGCTTCCGGGGGTGGCGGCCGGCTGATGGGAGCGCGTCGCATCGATGTCGATGCTCTCACCGAGTCGGTGCTCGCCGGCCGACGTGCCGATCTCGCGCGCGCGATCACCCTGGTCGAATCGACCCGACCCGATCATCGGCACGCCGCACAGGAGCTGCTGCTGCGGCTCACCCCCCACGCGGGGAACTCGTTCCGGGTCGGCATCACCGGGGTGCCCGGCGTGGGCAAATCCACCACGATCGAGGCGCTCGGCATGGACCTCATCGCGCAGGGCCACCGGGTGGCGGTGCTGGCCGTGGATCCGTCGTCGACGCGCACCGGGGGATCGATCCTCGGCGACAAGACACGCATGGGACGGTTGTCGGTGCATCCCGACGCCTACGTGCGTCCCTCACCGACGTCGGGCACCCTCGGCGGGGTGGCCAAGGCGACTCGCGAGTCGATCGTGCTGGTGGAGGCGGCCGGATTCGACGTGGTGCTCGTGGAGACGGTCGGCGTGGGCCAGTCCGAGGTGACGGTGGCCAACATGGTGGACACCTTCACCTTCCTCACGCTCGCGCGGACCGGGGATTCGCTGCAGGGCATCAAGAAGGGCGTGCTCGAGCTCGCCGACGTGATCGTGGTGAACAAAGCCGACGGGAAACACCTCACCGAGGCGAAATCGGCTGCCCGCGAACTGAAGAACGCGCTCAAGCTGATCTATCCGCATGACGCGCTGTGGTTTCCGCCGGTGCTGACGATGAGCGCCATCGAACACACCGGGGTCGCCGAGTACTGGGACGCCGTGCAGCGTCATCACGAAACCCTGGTGGCGGCAGGCGAATTCGCGGCCCGACGCAACCGTCAGCAGATCGACTGGATGTGGGAGATGGCCCGCGAGACCGTGTTGTCGCGGCTCGCTGACTCGGCGGCGGTCAAGGCGGAGCGAGACGAGATCGAAGCACAGGTGGCCGACGAGCGGTTGACGCCCGCACTCGGCGCGCAACGGATCGTCGAGGTCTTCGACCAGGGTCGATGACCGGTGTCTCCGACCAGGGTCGATGACCGGTGTCTCCGACACCTGGGGCATGACAGCGGGTCCGCGGGTTCTCCCGCGTGTTCACCGTTCCCAGTTCTGCTGGACGAAACCGGTGACCTTGGTGATGTCACCGGACGGCAACGTGCCGCCGTCGGAGTCGGTGAGTGTCCGGATGAAGTAGCACGGACTGGTCACCCCGACGCGCAGCCCGAGGACACCGGCGAGGGCCAGAGCGGCGGCGCCCAGCAACGGCCGACACAATCGGAAAATGCTCATCTTCCTGCCTTTGGCACGAGTTCTTCTGCCGCGGTGCGCTTGACCAACGCTACGCACGCGGACCCGGGCACTCGACCGGGCTGCTGCCGCCCACCGCGGCCGGGGCGAGAACCCACCTGATACTTTGCTTAGGATCACCTAAGTAATCGGGTTGGGGGTTCTCGCGCATGTTTCGCCGTCTGACCATCATCGTGCTCGCGGCGGTCCTCACGGTCGGGTACGTCGAGAGTCATGGTTCGCTTGTCGCGCCCGCCGGGGCCTCCCCGAGCACGACGCATCCCGGCACGGCCACCGACGCCCGGTGTGTCGGATCGGATTTCGCGACGCTGGGAAAGATCTACGACGCCGTCTTCGATTCCTTCGTTCCCCGCCTGCCGCCGCAGGTGCGGCGGGACAAGGACAGGATCAAGGCGCAGGCGCACCGCGACATGGACCGAGTGCGCGTCTCGAACATGCTGGTGTCCAATCATCCCGGCCAACTCGGTGCGCAGCGCGGCGATCCGATCACCCGCTACCGTGATCCGATTTCGCTGTACGTGGTCTCGCAACTGCTGAACGTGCGGCATGGCAAGCAGTTCCAGGCGATCACGATGGAGAACCTCACCCTTGCCCAGGCCGTGGAGACGGCCTGGTTGCTGATCTACGCCACCGTGATCATTCCGCTCACCGTGGTGTTGAGCGCGGTGCCGAACATCGCTCCCGTCTGGGGGCCGATCACCGTGCGTTTCCTGGTCACGCTGCCCTTCTACCTCGGCATCTACGGTGCACGTTATCTCTACCAGTTCATCTCCAACGCCCTGGTGAACTCGTGCCTTGTCTCCATGACGAAGACCGAGCGCGACCGCGCCGGTCAACCGGTCAAGGATCTGCGGTTCTCCGGTGCCGTGCCGGCATTCGTCGACGACATCGCGGGTCAGGTCGATCTGGCCGACCAGAAGGGCTGCGCACCCATCGGCGATCAGCCCATGTCGCGGATCGTCCGCCGCGTGACGACGTACCTGACCGACACGAACACCGACCCGGCAACCCGCACCATGATCGAGGCCGTCGCCAAGGACGTCGAACACCGGATGCGCGCCACTCGGGTGCCGGTGAACCTGATTCCCGCCGATCCCGCGGACTACAACCAGATCGAGGGAGTCATCTCGCTGCTTGGCGGCTACGTAGCACCCGACATCCCGATCACCATCGGGGACAACACCTTCGGGATCGGAACAGGCGGCGCACCGCTCGACATCGTCATCGGATTGATCCACAACATCAACCACGGCAAGAACATGGGGGAACAGGTGTCGCTCTGGGATCTACCGGTCACGAAGTCAATGACTGCGGCCTACTACACGATGTATGTCAGCATCTATGTCACCCAGGTGATCTACGCGAACGCGCTCCCGTTGGCGCTGCCCGGCATCGCCAACCTCGTCCCACGCCCTTTCGGATTGTTCTACGCGCCGCTGAACTTCGGCTTCACCGCCTACCACAACGTGCTGCGGTCGATGTGCTTCGCCGAGGACAAGCGAGTGGAGGTGGCCGTCGCATGACTTCGCGACAGACATTCAGGGGGGTGCTCATCGCGGCGCTCACCCCGTGCCTCATCACCGTTGGACTGGTCACCGTTGGACTCGTCACCGCCGGCGCCGTCGGAGCGGCCCCCGTCGCGACCACGTCTCCCACCCCGCACCGCGGCGCGGGAGACGTGGTGGCCACCACCGACATCACCGACCGCGCCGACGCGAAGGTCGCCGGCGCCGCCCGCGTGATCTCGATGACATATCTGTCGGAAGGCGCCGACGGCACGCTCGTGCCGGTGCGGGGCACCGTGATGATCCCCTCGGCACCGCCACGGCCCGGAGGGTGGCGCGTGCTCGGATACGCCCACGGCACGGCAGGGCTCGGCGACGGATGCGCCGTCACGCACCGGATGGGACATCAAGGGCGCTACGACGACTGGCTCGGGCCGTGGCTGAAGGACGGCTACGTCGTCACCGCGACCGAATACGCGGGCGTCGGCGGGCCGGGCGCGCATGCCTACCTCGACGGCGCGGTGGCCGGCAAGAATGTCCTCGACTCGGTGCGCGCCGCCCGGACGGTGGTGGCGCAACGCGCGGGACGCACCTCGACCGCATTCGTCACCGATGGTGGCTCTCAGGGCGGGCACGCCTCGCTGTGGGCGTCCAACATCGCCCCGTCGTACACACCGGAACTGACCCAGGTCGGCGGGGTCGCCAACTCACCGCCCATCGGGATCGCCGACTACTTCGGGGCCCTGCGGCCGGGATTCCCACCGATCGCGGTGCCCGACTACGTCACCTACTTCTCGTATGTGCTTGCCGGGCTCGCGGCCGCACGACCCGACGTGGACATCGACTCCTACCTGACGCCGGTGGGGCGCAGAGTGATCGCCGAGGCGTCGACCCGGTGTTATCCCGATCAGGGGCGCGCCACCGCAGGGATGACGGTGGGGCAACTCATCGCGCGGCCGCTCGCCGACGGGCCGCTCATCCCGGCGCTGCGCGCCGTCACCGACGTGCCCACGACGGGCTACCGGTCGCCGTTGCTGATTCAGCAGGGAGTCCTCGATCCGGTGGCGTTCGCGCCGCTGACCGCGCGCTTCGTGACCGAGGCACGCGCCAACGGGGCCGACATCGATTTCCGGACGGCACCCACCGGTCACGGCCTGGGGGCATGGGCGGAGACCGACGCACTACGGTGGGCGAACCGCCTTGGGTGGCCCGCCAGTTGAACGCGCGGACCTACAGACGCGCGGCGACGGGCTCGAGCAGCCCGATCACGTAGGTGACCGACGGGGCGCTGGGGACTCCGAACGCGGGTGCGTTGTCGTTGGTCAGGTACACCACGGTGTTGTCACGCGCCGCCTTCAGGTTGTCCCATCCGGGAACACGCTGATACACCGAATCCGTGCCGAGACTCCACGCGACGAGCAGGTCGGAGTTGAGCAGATCGACACGTTCGGGTGAGATCAGCGCGCGAGTCGCCGTGCCGGTCTGTTCGGCGGCCAACGCCGGATTCAGCACGAATCCGAGTTGCGCGAGAAGCCCGGCGGCGGAGTCCTTCGTGGAGTTGATCGCGCCGATCTGGCCGGTCGGCCCGAACTGGGCGAAGGTGAACGTCTTGCCCACAGCAGTGGGATGATCCGCCTTGAACCGTGCGATGTCGGCATTGGTGGTGGACACGAGTTTCTCTGCCGCGGACTGCTTCTCGAAGATCTTGCCGGTGGTGGTCGCGATGTCTTCCCATGAGTCGACGGTGGCGCCGGTGCGCATCACCGGAATGGTCGGGGCCACCGAGCTCAGACGTTCGTACGCCTTGCGGTCGCCGAGGTAGCCGGCCAGGATCAGATCGGGTTTGTACGCGGCAAGCTCGGATACGCCGAGCGTGGAGATCGAACCGACCACCTTGATGTCGGAGGCGTGCTTCGGCGTCCACGCGAACGTGTTGCCCGGTCCGGCATATCCCCGCTCTTTGAACTCGGCGGTGATGGGCACACCCAACGCGGCGAGGGTGTCGGTCCAACTGCTGTTCAGGCTGACCACGCGTATGGGGCGCTTGTCGATCGTCGTGGTTCCGTACTCGTGTGGAATGGTCACCGCGGTGTAGGGACTCGACGAACTCGGCGAATCGTCCTCGGCGGGAGTCGAGCACGCCGCGACGAGTGTGACGAGCAGCGCCGTCGCGGCGACGACGAGCGCGCGCAGGGTGGTCGAGGCAGGATGGTCGCGGGAAAGGCGCAGCGGAGACATTTGCTCAGGCTAGCCTAACCTACATTCCTTTCGGCCTCGGGGCTCGCCTCGTCGACTCCTATCGACGAGCGCAGCACCAGCGTTGTCCCGAGCGACAGCACGAGCATCACGATCCCGTAGTAGACGATGGCGGTCGAGGCCACCCAGATCGTGCCGAACACGCCGGCAACGAGGGCGCCGACCGCGACACCCGCGACCTCTTGGGCCATCCAGATCCCATTGACCCGGCCCAGCAGGGGGCCGGGGGTGTGGTGCTGGATGAGGGCATATCGCAACACTTCGCCGACGGCTTCGAAGGACCCGATCATCACCAACACGATCAGCGCCGCCCAGAATGTCGGCGTCAGGCCGAACACTATCTGGGCCACGAAAGTCAGCATCAACGCCACGGCCAGCACGCGCCCCGGCCGCCGGACCGACGACAGCCATCCACTGGTCAGTGCCGCGATCATCGCGCCGACGGCGGCCGCCGTGTACAGCAGACCCGTGGCGCGCGCGTCATCGTCGAAACGCTGGGCCACCAGGGCGGGTAGCAGTGCGACCACGCCCGCGCCCAACATCGCGAGGACGCCGACGATCATCACACCGCCCACCGCGCGCTCGTGGAGGATGAACTTCAGGATCGAAACTGCTTGCGGGGGAGTCGAACCCGTTTTCGGTTCGCGCGCGGACGGCGGCATCGACGGCAGTCCGAACAGAATCAGCACGGTGAGTGTCGCGAGGCATGCGGCGATCACGAACGCCCACGCGACGCCTGCGCCGGCGATCACGAAGCCGGCGATGCCGGGGGAGACCGCAGAGCCGATCCGCACCGTCATGGAGCTCAGTGCGCCGACCGCCACGAGTTGCTCACGCGGTATCAGGGTGGGCACCACCGCCATCAACGCCGACGTCGACAGCGCTCCCACGAGACCGTCGACTCCGGCGAGCGCGTACAGCACGGCCATCAACGGCGTCCCGGGGACCACGCCGAAAGCGTTCGCCGCGAGCCCCGTGAACGACACCGCCGCACCCGATCGCCCGACCAGGATGAGCTTCTTGCGGTCGAAGCGGTCGGCGAGGGAGCCACCGAGGAGCATGCCGACGAACGTGCTGATGGCGGTGACCGCGGTGGCCGCCCCCACCTGGGCCGACGAGCCGGTGATCTCGTAGGTCTGCACCGGCACCGACACCAGCAGTAACCCGATGCCCACCAGCGAGATCAGGCGCGCTACGAAGATCCGCCGGAACGGTGCACTCTCGCGTAGCGGCGAGACGTCGACGAGCAGCGATCGCGCCGCGCGCACGCGGTCAGGCGACCACGCGTGCCAGCGTGTGGCCGAGCAGCGACACACGCCCCGGGATGTGACCGTTGGCGGGTGCGTTCACCGTGAAGCCGTCGATGCCGCTGACCTTGAGTGCCTCGAAGGCTTCGGCCACCTCGGCCGGATCGCCGACGATGGTGCCGGCCCGACGCACCTCGGCGGCGGGATTGCGGGCGAGATACGACTCGAGTTCGGCGACAGCGAGATCGTGGGTGGGAGCGATACAGGCGGAGGTCTGTAGCGTGACCGTGATCTCGGCCGGGTCGCGTCCGTAGGTCTCACAGTGGGCGGCGAGCGCATCGAGTTTGCGGCCGATGTCGGCCGGCGCGCAGATGAGATTCGATTCGTCGGCGTAGCGGGCCACCATCCGCAGCGTCTTCTTCTCGCCGCCACCGCCGATCATCACCGGGATCCGGCCCAGCGGTGCGGGGGAGTTGATCGCGTCACGGACCTGATACCACTTGCCCTGCAGCGACGGCTGCTCGCCGCGCAGCATCGGCAGGATGATCTGCAACGCCTCCTCGAGCTTTTCGAAGCGGTCGGTGAAGGTACCGAATTCGTAACCGAGAGAGTCGTGTTCGAGTTCGAACCACCCTGCGCCGATACCGAGCTGAGCGCGCCCCTCCGACACCAGGTCCAATGCGGTGACGATCTTGGCGAGCAGGGTGGGATTGCGATAGGTGTTGCCGGTGACCAGCGCCGACAGCCGCACCCGTGAGGTGTGCTGGGCCAGTGCCGCAAGCAGGGTGTAGCACTCGATCATCGGGTCGTCGGGCGTGCCGAGCATGGGCAGTTGATAGAAGTGGTCCATCACCAGCACGGTGTCGAATCCGGAGTTCTCCGCCTCCACCGCCTGCGCGGTGATGGTGGGAAACAGGTGGTCGGGCTTGATGTCGGGGTAGGTGAAGTTCGGGATCTGATAGCCGAGGCGAGTCACCTGACCCACGCTACGCGCGCGGATCCACGGTGCGCGCGAAACCGGCGAGGGTCTCGACGAGGTGATCGAGCACCGCGTCGACGTCGGCGGCAGTGGCGATGCGCGCATTCGGCGCCCCACCCCACATGCCCCGCTCGTCGGCCACCGTCATGCCGCGGGTCAGCGCGCCGCGCAGCTCCACACCCACCTGCGCGGCCGCCGTGGTCACGATCGCGGGGTCGAGGGCCACCATCGCCGCGAACGGATCGTGCAGGTGCGCGATGTAGCCCTCGTCATGGGCGTGGTGAAACTCCAGGTAGAAGCGCATGGCGTCGACGATGTGGCGGATCAGCTCGTTGTCGGCGACCGACCGCAGGCCCATCTCATCCGACGGATCCGGGCACTCGACCGGGCTGCTGCCGGCCGCCGCGGCCAGACGCACCAGATGGTCGGGGGTCAGCGCCACCGATTCGGTGAGATCCAGCGAACACACGATGGGGCTCGGCGCCCCACCGGTGCCGAATGCGGCGAACACCTCCGCGGCCGCCTCGGGATCGACGGCCACGTTCCATTCGGCGGTGGGCGTGGTGTTGCCGTGCACGTGGAAGGCGCCGCCCATCACCACCAGCCGCCGCAGCCGGGCAGGCAGCGCCGGATCTCGGCGGACGGCGGTGGCCAACGAGGTGAGCGGACCGGTCACCAGACCCACGAGTTCGCCGTCGTGTGTGCGTGCCGCGTCGATCCAGGCGTCCGCGGCATCGAGGTCCGCGGCGGTGAGATCGGTGGCCGGCAGCTCCGCGTATCCGATGCCGAGCGGGCCGTGGGTGTCCTCGGTGGTCATCAGCTCTGCCACCAACGGGGTTGGGGAGCCGCGGAACACCGGGATCTCCGGGCGCCGGCATACCGACAGCCACGCGAGGTTGTTGTCGGTGACCACATCGACGGGCACGTTGCCCGCAGTGCTGGCCACACCCACCAGGTTCACATCGGTGCGGGCCAGCAGGTACAGCAATGCGATCGAATCGTCGATGCCGGTGTCGCAGTCGAAGAACACATGCTGGGTCACCAGCCCATTCTGGCAGGGACACTTGAGAGATCGTGAATGATCCGTACGGTCGGTCACATGCACACCTACACAACGGCTTTCGAGTGGACTGACAAGAATCGCGAGTTGCTTGTGGAGAATCCGGTGCGGATCGCCGGATACGTGCTGGCGGCGCTGCTCGTCCGGTACGTGCTCCACCGGCTGATCGACCGGGCCACCCGCAGGCGTCTCGCCGGGCGCCGAGCGCAGCGGGCCCGCACCATCGGCTCGGTGCTGAAGTCCACCGTGTCGATCGTGCTGCTCACCTGGGCGGCGCTCGCGGTGCTGTCGGTGCTCGGCGTCAACATCGCGCCGTTCATCGCCTCCGCCGGTGTGGTGGGGCTGGCCGTCGGATTCGGTGCCCAGAACCTGGTGCGCGATTTCGTGACCGGCATCTTCATGCTCCTCGAGGACCAGTACGGGGTCGGTGACTTCGTGGACCTCGGTGAGGCGAGCGGCGAGGTGGAATCGGTGGGACTGCGGATCACCACGATCCGCGACCTCGACGGCACCCTCTGGTACGTGCGCAACGGTGAGATCGCCCGGGTGGGCAACATGAGCCAGGAGTACGCGGTGGCGCGGATCGAGGTGCCGGTGGCGTTGACCGCCGATGTGGACCGTGCCCAACAGGTGGCGCTCGAGGCGTCGCGCGAAGCCGTCGCCGACGAGCAGTTGGCGGTCGACGTGATCGGTGAACCGGAGATGCTCGGCGTGCAGGAGATCGCGCCGGACCTGTTGACGCTGCGAATCACGCTCACCACCCGGCCCAATGCGCAGTGGGCCGTGGCGCGGGTGTTGCGGCGGGAGATCCTGAGGTCGTTCGATGAGCACGGCATCGATCTGCCGTATCCCCAGGGACGTCTTGCTGCTGGTGTCCGAGGGGGGACTTGAACCCCCACGCCCGTTAATAGGGCACTAGCACCTCAAGCTAGCGCGTCTGCCATTCCGCCACTCGGACCAGTCGTCGGTGCCGCACCCGAAGGTGCCGCGTTCGCACCGGCGGCGATAACAGTAACCGAGGTTGCCGCGTTATCCCAAATCCCGTAGGAGTGTGGGAGTGACATCGGAGCCCGGGACAACACTCGCCGTCGACGAGGTTGTCGACATCGTCAGCACACTCATCCGGTTCGACACCAGCAACACCGGTGAACTCGAGACCACCCGCGGCGAGGAGGATTGCGCCAAATGGGTCGCGGCGATGCTCGAAGAGGTCGGCTACACCACCCAGTACGTGGAGTCGGGACAACCGGGCCGGGGCAACGTCTTCGCGCGGCTGGCCGGACCCGAGGACTCCGACCGTGGCGCATTGCTGATCCACGCCCACCTCGACGTCGTACCCGCCGAACCGGCCGACTGGAGCGTGCACCCCTTCTCCGGTTCGGTCTCCGACGGCTACATCTGGGGCCGCGGCGCGGTGGACATGAAGGACATGGCGGGTATGGCACTCGCACTGGCACGTCAGCTCAAACGCACCGGGACCGTGCCGCCGCGTGAACTCGTGTTCGCCTTCCTCGCCGACGAGGAGGCCGGCGGCACGTGGGGCGCGCACTGGCTGGTGGAACACCGCCCGGATCTGTTCGACGGCATCACCGAGGCCGTCGGCGAGGTGGGCGGCTACTCGCTGACCGTCGACCGGCCCGACGGCACCGAGCGTCGCCTCTACCTCATCGAGACCGCCGAGAAGGGGTTGTCGTGGATGCGACTGACCGCCGACGCGACGGCCGGGCACGGCTCGTTCCTGCACTCGGACAACGCGGTCACCGAAGTGGCCGCGGCTGTCGCCCGCATCGGACAGCACACCTTCCCGACGGTCATCAGTGACTCGGTGGCCGAATTCCTGCAGGCGGTGTCGGAGGAGACCGGCTGGGATCTGGGTCCCGACACCCCCGACCTGGAGACCGTGCTGTTCAAGCTCGGCAGTCTGGCCCGCATCCTCGGTGCCACGCTGCGCGACACCGCCAACCCCACCATGCTCAAGGCGGGATACAAGGCCAACGTCATCCCGCAGAAGGCCGAGGCCGTCGTGGATTGCCGGGTGCTGCCCGGCCGCCAGCGTGCCTTCGAGGCCGAGATCGACGAGCTGATCGGCCCCAACGTGACGCGCGAGTGGATCACCCACCTCGACTCGTACGAGACCACCTTCGACGGCGATCTGGTGGATGCGATGAACGACGCGATCCTCGCCTTCGACCCGCAGGGCCGCACCGTGCCCTACATGATGTCGGGAGGCACCGACGCCAAGGCGTTCGCGAAACTGGGGATCCGCTGCTTCGGATTCGCGCCGCTGCAGTTGCCGCCCGAACTGGATTTCGCCGCGCTCTTCCACGGCGTCGACGAACGTGTCCCGGTGGACGCGGTTCTGTTCGGCACCAAGGTATTCGAGCATTTTCTGCGGAACTGCTAGTCCGGCGCCGCTGGTCCGACCCCCCGAGAAAGGTGTTCTGATGTCGACGTTCGATCCCTATGAGGCGCTGCCCGCGCTGCCCGGATTCACCGTGACCTCCGAGAGCGTCATCGACGGTGCGCCCCTGCGTAATCCGCAGGTGAGTGGACTCATGGGAGCGGGGGGTGAAGACCGCTCGCCGCAACTGTCGTGGTCGGGATTCCCCTCGGATACCAAGAGTTTCGCGGTCACCGTGTACGACCCCGACGCCCCCACGGCCTCCGGCTTCTGGCACTGGGCCGTCGCCGACATCCCGGTGTCGGTGACCAGCCTGCCCGAGGGTGCCGGCGACGAGAACGGCAGCGGGCTGCCCGCCGGTGCGGTCACCCTCGCCAACGACGCCTCTCTGGCCCGCTTCGTCGGTGCCGCCCCGCCGCCCGGCCACGGTCCGCACCGCTATTTCATCGCGGTGCACGCGGTGGATGTCGAGTCGCTGGAACTGCCCGACGGCGCCACTCCGGCCTATCTCGGTTTCAACCTGTTCTCGCACGCCATCGGGCGTGCCGTGATCGTGGGAACCCACGAACAGCCCAGCGAGGACGTCTGACGGTTCGACGAGAACGGAGCCGGGGGGCCGTATGGGGGATACGACGCGCAGGCGTGCGCTGATCGCGGGCGGGTTGCTGCTGGGTTCCACCTTCGCGGCGGGGCGAGCCGCGGCCGACCCGCCGTCGATCCCGCTGCCGCCGTTGCCGGGCAACATCGGTCCGCAACCGCAGTGGCCGACGACGAGCCCCGCCGATTTCCGGTCACCACCCCTGGCCCGGTACGTCGACGCACTCACCGTGCCGCCCACCGGTGACGCCGGCGGTACCCTGCGGGCGCACGAGGCGGTGCACCGCTATCACCGTGACCTGCCCGCCACCCGGGCCTGGGGATACGGCGCCACCGGTGCCGATCGGCACATCCTCGGCCCCACGCTGACCGCGCGCTCCGGTGAGGTCGCCGACATCGCCGTGGTCAACGCGTTGGGCAGGCACATTCTCGCCGGCGACGTCGACACGACGATGATGGGCGTCACCGACCGCGACCGCACGCAACCGCGCACGACGATGCATCTGCACGGTGCCCCCACCGCACCCGATTCCGACGGTCATCCACTGATCACCTGGCGTCCGGGCGGGACGGCCACACACCGCTACCACAACCGGCAGGAGGCGGCGACGCTGTGGTATCACGACCACGCCGTCGGTGTGACCCGCCTCAACGTGCACGCCGGTCTCGCCGGTTTCTATCTGGTCCGTGACGATTTCGACACCGGTGCCCCCGACAATCCGCTCGGTCTTCCCAGCGGCGATCAGGAGCTGCCGCTGGTGATCGCCGACCGCACCTTCAACACCGACGGCAGTCTGCAGTATCGCCAGTTCTGGTTCTTGCCCGAGGGCATGAACCAGGGCGGTCAGTGGGGTGATGTGGCCGTGGTCAACGGGACCGCGTGGCCACGGCACACCGTGTCGCGGCGCCTGTACCGGTTGCGGCTGCTGTGCGGTGCCAATTCGCGCAGCTACGAACTCGCCTTCGCCAACCGGATGCGTTTCTGGGTGATCGGCTCCGACCAGGGGCTCATCGACCGGCCGTCTCCCGTGCGGTCGCTGGTGCTCACGCCCGGGGAACGCGCCGATGTGCTCGTCGACTTCGGTGAACTCGCCGACGGCGAATCGGTGGAACTGATCAACATCGCCCGCAACAGCATCGGCAACACCGGATTCATGGTGCCGCCGCTGCGCGAGATCATGCGCTTCGACGCGCGCGGTGCCCGTGTGCCCGCACGGATTCCCGACACGTTGCGGGGCGGCCGCCGCCGGCCTGCGGCCCTACCCCCGCCACGGCGTCCCGACCGGGTGCGCGTGGTGACGCTGATGTGGGCGCTCAACGCCGCGGCGTCGCTGCCGGTTCCGGTGCGCGCGATGCTGATGATCAACAACCTCGGCTTCATGTCCGACGATGTGGACCGGGCCCGCGCGGGCACGGTGGAGCGCTGGGACATCGTCAACATTCTGCCGGTCGAGCATCCGGTGCACATCCACCTCGCACGGTTCCGCGTGCTGGGCCGACGCTCCCTCGACTCGACCCGCTACGTCGCGGCGCACCCGCCGCCGGTGCGGATGGGCATCCGGTGGAGTCCGTCGCCGGAGGGATTCACCTTCGGTCCCGTGCAGGGGCCGCGTGCGTGGGAGCGGGGCCTGAAGGACACGGTGCACTGCCCCGAGGACACCGTCACCTCGCTGCTCGTCTACTGGCCGTCGGCGGCCGAACTCGGCTTCGACCCGGACGCCGCAATCGAGGTACCCGACGGCGCCGAGCGGGCCCAGACGGGTCCTGGCATGTCGGATTCTGTTATGTCGCATTCGATGAACGCCGCAGACGAACCGCTGCGCGGCTATGTGTGGCACTGCCACAACCTCGATCACGAAGATCACGACATGATGCAGCGGATCCGGGTGATCGGCTGAGCGACGGGCACCTCAGTCCGACGCCGCGCTCCCCACCGCCGCGCTCAGATCGGCGAATCCCGCGGTCCGCACCCGCGCGGCGAGTCCGTCGTGAATCTCCTTGAGCCGCACCGGACCCCCGTAGATGAATCCGGTGTAGCACTGCAGCAGGTCGGCGCCCGCGCAGATACGTTCCCACGCCTGATCGGCCGTTTCGATGCCGCCCACACTGATCAGGGCGAGTCGGCCGTCGACGCGGGCGTACAGACGACGTAACACCGCCAGTGACCTGTCGGCCAGCGGTGCGCCCGACAGACCGCCCGCGCCCATCGCGGCGACCTCGTCGGCGGGGGTCTGCAGGCCGGTACGGGCGATAGTGGTGTTGGTTGCCACGATCCCGGCCAGTCCGAGGTCGAGCGCGAGGTCGGCGACCGCGTCGATGTCGGCGTCGGCGAGGTCGGGGGCGATCTTGACGAGCACCGGGACCGACACCTCCTGCTGCACCGCGGCCAGGATGGGCCGCAACGAGTCGACGGCCTGCAGGTCACGCAGGCCCGGGGTGTTGGGGGAGCTGACGTTGACCACCACGAAATCGGCGCGCGGGCCCAGTAGCCGCGCCGACAGGCGGTAGTCGTCGACGGCCTCCTCGAGCGGGACCACCTTGGTCTTGCCGATGTTGGCGCCGATCGGCACGCGCACCGGGCCGAGTCGGGGTGCGTCGAGATGGGTGGCGGCGACCTGCGCGCCCGGATTGTTGAATCCCATCCGGTTGATCAGCGCCCGGTCGCGCGGCAGCCGGAACAACCGCGGCGGGGGATTGCCCGGCTGGGCCGCACCGGTGATCGTGCCGATCTCGGCATGACCGAAACCGAGGTGACCCCACGCGTTGATGGCCGACGCCGACTTGTCGAACCCGGCGGCCAGTCCGAGCGGTGAATCGAAATGGACACCGAACACGGTCTGCCGCAGCACCGGGTCGGTGGTGGCGAACAGTCGCGCACACAGGCTTCGCAGCGGCCCGACACGCATGGTCACCCGCAGCAGTGTGGCGATGAGCGCGTGGATTCGTTCGGGGGGTAGCAGAAACATCGCCCGCAGGGCCACCGGGTACAGCAGCCGGTTGGCCCGGATCAGCATGCCCGGGCGTCCTCGCCGGAGTAGTCGTCGGGCCGACGGCGTGTCGGCTTCTTGCGCCGCAGCAACACTTTTCGCGTGCCGTCGGAATACAGCCGCACCCGCGACAGCTCCCAGCCGCCGAACTCCGCCTCCAGTGACAGGCGCATCGACGCGGTCACCCTCGTCACGTCCGGGGGCAACCGGACCAGCATGCATTCGTAATCCTCGGAGGTGACCTCCCAGCCGCGCGGGTAGCGGGCGCCGATCCGTTGGGACATCGGCGTCACCCTCCCGTGGGTGTGGTCGAGGGCGCCGCGGGCGTGCCCGGTGTGATCACCTGGACACCGCCGACGCGGGCGGAGAGTACGAACACGGTGCCCGACGTGTCGTCGACGGCGATCGCATCCGGCTGTGCCACCGACGCAAATCGGTGTTTCTCAACGGGCTCGCCCCCGGCCAGGTCATAGGCCATCACCTCGTTGTTCGCGGTCGTCGACACCCACAGCAGGTTGTGGGTGTCGTCGTAGTCTACGGCGAACGGCCCGTCGGGCACCGGATAGCGAAACCGCATCACCAGTGGCGATCCGAAGAACCCGAGGATCTCGTTGTCGCGCGGGTTGGACACCAGCACGCGGCCGTACCGGTCCACGGTGGCCTCGGCGGCGCCGTTGCCCGCGCGCAGCGCCGGCCCCAGGTCACCGTCGCCGAGGGTGACCGGTGTGACCGACGACTGGGCACGATCGAGGACCACCACCTGCTGCGAGGGCAGGTCGGCCGTGGTCGGCGAGACGGTGATCTCGTCGACGCGCACGAAGCCGCCGATGTCGCGGACCTGCTTGAAGGCGTTGTCGAACACCAGCACGTGGCCGTTGCCGGTGCCCACGAGTGTCTGGCCCGACGGGGTGCGGGCCAGTGCGGTCGGGTCGGTGACCGCGGTGGTGGTCGGGTGGGTGGAGCCGTCCGGATCGATGCGCACCAGCACGCGCGGTCCCGCACCGAGGAACGTTCCGCCACCCACACCGATCACCGTGGTCAGGTGGGGTGTGGTCACCGTCGGCAGCGGATCGGCCGGTGCGCCCGTACGGATCCGCAGCAGCGAGGTGCCGTCGGCGGACGGCACGGCCAGCAGATCACTCGACAATGCGAGCTGGGTGCTCCCCGGCGGCGTCGGGATCACCGTGCCCGCGGGGGTGGCCGGCGGGCCATGCGGCGCGGGGCTTGCCGTTGCCGCCGGGACCGTGGGTATGTCACCGGTGTTGTCGTTCGACGATCCGCACCCGGCGACAACGACGACAGCACACGCCACGACCGCCGACGAGGCGAGCAGGCGGTGGCCGCGCGGCCGATGTCGTGCGGATCGGGACAACCGGGGCGCAGGCATGGGTCCATCTTGCGTCAGAGCACCGCAGCGTCTGCGCCCGGGGGAACGCGCCGGGCACGGACGGGCGATCGGGTGACCGGTAGCATCAGCGGCCGTGACCGAGACCATGACGTGGGCCCAGTCGATCGTGCTGGGAATCATCCAGGGCCTGACCGAGTTCTTGCCGATCTCGTCGTCGGCGCACCTGCGGATCGCCTCGGAACTCATGTTCGGTGGCGATGCGGGTGCGTCGTTCACCGCCGTGATCCAGTTGGGCACCGAGGCGGCGGTGCTTGTCTATTTCGCCCGCGACATCGGCCGCATCGTGGCGGCGTGGTTCCGAGGATTGTTCAACCCCTCGGCCCGCAACCTCGACTACCGGGTGGGCTGGTATGTGATCTTCGCGACCATCCCAATTGGCATCATCGGCTACCTGTTGAAGGACGAGATCCGCACGGCGGCCCGCAACCTGTGGCTCACCGCGACGGTGTTGATCCTGTTCTCCGGCGTGTTCTGGCTCGCCGAACGCTACGGAACGCGCTCCCGCTCGCTCAATCGGCTGACGCTGCGCGACGGTCTGGTGATGGGCTTGGCGCAGTGTCTGGCGTTGGTGCCGGGGGTGTCACGCTCGGGCGCCACGGCCAGCGCCGGACTGTTCCTCGGTCTCGAACGCGAGGCAGCGTTCCGGTTCTCGTTCCTGCTGGCGATTCCGGCAGTGGTGGCCTCGGGGCTGTTCAGCCTGCCCGACGCGTTTCACCCCAGCGGCGACGGGATGGAGGCCACCGGCGCCCAGTTGGCCGTGGCGACCGTGATCTCTTTCGTCGTCGGCTACATCTCCATCGCCTGGCTGCTGCGGTTCGTCAGCGGACACTCGCTGAACTGGTTCGGCGTCTACCGCGTGGCCCTGGGCCTGGTGGTGATGGGGCTGCTGGCCGGCGGGGTGATCAGCGCCACCTGACGCGCGGAAATTCGGTGGCGGGCGGATTTCTCATGCGTCTCACCGCCGCGAGCGGCCACGAGATCACGGCGGCGTGCCGTGTGATCGGGGTGTGCCTATGGTTGAGGGATGACCGTGATCCTGGTGCGCCACGGGCGGTCCACCGCCAACACCTCGGGTGTGCTCGCCGGACGGACACCGGGCGTCGCCCTCGACGACAAGGGCAGGTCGCAGGCCGACGAGATCGTGACTCGCCTGGGTGGTTGCCTGGAGAAGATCGACGCGGTGGCCCGTTCACCGCTGCAACGCTGTGCCGAGACGGTTCAGCCGCTACTCGCGGCGATTGCGGCCACCGGCCGGGAGGTCCCCGAGGTCGTGGTGGACGATCTCGCGGAGGTCGACTACGGCAGCTGGACCAACCGACCCATCAAGGATCTGGTGGGCGAGCCGCTGTGGAAGGTGGTGCAGCAACATCCGTCCGCAGCGATCTTCCCCGACGGGGAGGGGCTTTCGGCGGTTCAGTCACGGGCGGTCGGCGCGATCCGCGCACTCGACCGGGAGCACGGCGGCTCCGACGGATCGGGTGTCTGGGTGGCGTGCTCGCACGGCGATGTCATCAAAGCGGTGATCGCCGACGCGTTGGGCTCGCACCTCGACTCGTTTCAGCGGATCGTGGTGGAGCCGGCCTCGATCAGCATCATCCGGTACGGACCGACGAGGCCGTACGTGCACACCGTGAACAACACGGCGGCGATCTCGGTACCGATGCCGCCCGAACGCACCGCGGGAGCCTCCGACGACGCGACCATCGGCGGTGACCGCGGCGTCGCCGCTGATGCCGAGAGTGAGAGTCAGCCGGTGCCACCCGCGACAACGGTGGCGACGCGCGGATAATGAACACGACGACGAAGGAGGTGTGATGTCTCGGGCGATACACGTGTTCCGCAGCCCCGACCGGTTTGTGGCCGGTACCGTCGGGCAGCCGGGTGACCGGACGTTCTACCTCCAGGCGGTCCACGAATCGCGGATCGTGAGCGTGATGCTGGAGAAGCAGCAGGTGCAGATCCTCGCCGACCGGATCGGTGCCCTGCTCGACGAGATCCATCGCCGTTTCGGCACCCCTGTCCCGCCGCCGGCCGACCGGGTGGGTGATCTGCACCCGCTGGTGATGCCGGTGGACGCCGAGTTCCGGGTGGGCACCATGGGGCTGGGCTGGGATGCCGAATCCGAAGCGGTGGTGGTGGAGTTGCTCGCCATCACCGAAGGTGAGTTCGACGAGAGCGTGGTGCTCGACGACACCGACGAGGGGCCCGACGCGGTGCGCGTGTTCCTCACCACCGAAGCGGCCCGGGAGTTCGCGGCCCGGTCGTCGCGGGTGATCTCCGCCGGTCGCCCGCCCTGCCCGCTGTGCGCCGAACCGCTGGACCCGGAGGGTCACCTGTGTATTCGCACCAACGGATACAAGCGTGACGCGCAGCTGAGCAAGTCCCTGGATTTCGTCGACCCGGAGGTGTTCAACAATCTGGCCCTCGGCGACGACACCGGACTGCTCGACACCGACGAACTCGACCCCGAGGATCCCGACCCCGAGGATCCCGACACCGACGATCCCGACACCGGTTCCGGGCACGGGGACTGACCATGGCGTCGGCGGCCGAACCCGCACCGGCCTCCGGGCCGGTGGATGCCCCGGCGGAGACGCTGCGCCGCGGTGAGCTGGTGATCATCGGTCGCATCCCCGCAGCGAGCAACGCCACCCTGGTGTGCGACGCGGTGTGGGGTGACGCGTCGGTGCGCTGCGTGTACAAGCCGGTGCGCGGGGAGGTGCCGCTGTGGGATTTTCCGCACGGCACGCTCGCCGGACGCGAGGTTGCCTCGTACCTCGTCTCCGAGGCCCTCGGATGGTCGGCGATCCCCACCACCATGCTGCGCGACGGCCCGCTCGGACCGGGCATGGTGCAGCGGTGGATCGATACACCCGATCCTGTCGATGCCGAAATACCCACGCCGAGAATAGATCTCGTCGATCTGTGTCCTCCCGACGCGGTGCCGCGCAACTATCGCTCGATTCTGCGTGCACTCGACCCGATGGGGGAGCGAGTGGTGTTGGTCCACGCCGACGACCCACGGTTGCAGCGCATGGCCGTGCTCGATGTGATCCTGAACAACGCCGACCGCAAGGGCGGCCACGTGCTCGAGGGGCGCGACGGCGATGTCTACGGGGTGGACCATGGCATCTGCCTGCACAGCGAGGACAAGTTGCGCACCGTGTTGTGGGGCTGGGCCGGAGAGACGATCCCCGGCCACCTCGTCGCCGACATCGCGGACCTGGCCGAGCGACTCGACGCCGACGACTCGTCGTTACGTGCCGAGTTGGCCGATCACATCACCGACGACGAGATCGATGCCCTGACGATCCGTGCCATCGTGTTGGCCGAGACCGGTCGTATGCCGGAACCTCCTCCGCATCGCCCGATTCCGTGGCCACCGTTCTGACACGGAGAGCCCGAGCCATCCGTCGTCGTCGCCTGCCGGCGGGACCCATACAGTGGACACATGCATTCGTGGCCGCAACCTGCCCTGCCCACGCTTGAGGGCTCCGGACCGGCGCTCCGTCTCTACGACACGTCGCGCCGCGCCGTCGCGCCGGTCGCCCCGGGAGCCACCGCCACCATGTACGTCTGCGGGATCACCCCGTACGACGCCACCCATCTGGGCCACGCCGCCACCTACCTGGCCTTCGACCTGGTGAACCGGATTCTGCGCGATCAGGGTCACGACATGCATTACGTGCAGAACATCACCGACGTCGACGATCCGCTGTTCGAGCGTGCCGCCCGTGACGGCGTCGACTGGCGTGCCCTGGGTTCCGAACAGATCGACCTGTTCCGCGAGGACATGACGGCGCTGGCCATCCTGCCCCCGCGCGACTACATCGGGGCGATGGAGTCGGTCGGGGAGGTGATCGAGGTGGTGGGCAAGTTGCTGGCCTCCGGTGCGGCCTACGTGGTGGACGACCCGCAGTACCCCGACGTCTACTTCCGCGCCGACGCCACCGAACAGTTCGGCTACGAATCCGGGTACGACCGCGCCCTGATGGAGCAGTTCTTCGCCGAGCGCGGCGGCGACCCCGACCGCCCGGGCAAACGCGACCGCCTCGACGCGGTGCTGTGGCGGGCGCAGCGACCCGACGAACCGTCGTGGGAGTCGCCGTTCGGGCCCGGCCGACCCGGCTGGCATGTGGAATGCGCGGCCATCGCGCTCAACCGCCTCGGCGTCGAGTTCGACATCCAGGGCGGCGGCAGCGACCTGATCTTCCCGCATCACGAGTTCTCCGCCGCCCACGCCGAGGCACTGAGCGGGACCCGACGCTTCGCCCGGCACTACGTGCACAGCGGGATGGTCGGCCTCGACGGCGAGAAGATGTCGAAGAGCCGCGGAAACCTGGTGTTCGTGTCCGTCCTGCGCCGCGCCGGGGAGGACCCGGCGGCAATTCGCCTTGCGCTACTCGACGCCCACTACCGTAGCGACCGGATGTGGACCGACGCGGTACTCGACGACGCGCGGCGTCGGTTGTCGCGCTGGCGGGCAGCGACGTCCGCCGACACCGGTCCCGACCCGTGGCCGGTGATCGCCCGCGTCCGCGAGCACCTTGCCGACGACCTCGACACGCCCCGGGCACTGGCCGCGATCGACGGCTGGTGCCGCGACGTGGAACAGGGGATCGGGTCGTCGACCACCGCGTCGGGCGACATGGCAGCCGCCATCGATGCGCTGCTCGGGGTGCAACTGCGCGGCTGACCCACACAGGGTGCGGCGCCGACGCGCTTAGTACAGTTCTTCCGTGGCACGCGTGCAGGAGATCCACCCGGACACCCATTCCGGCGTTTTCACAGTGGTCACCCGGACCTCGACGTATCTGATCGACCTCGACGAGATGACGCTGCTGCGTGCTCCCGGCGTCGGGGGCACCGACAGCGAGGAATGGGCCGTCAGCCAACTTCGCCGCGACTCCGAGGACATCCCGCTGCTCGGCGTGAAGTCGTGCCGTGTGGGCGAGTCCGCCCAGTTCTGGGTGCGTGCCGCCGACGATCCCGAGGTGCGCACCTGGCGCATCACCACCCCGGTGGTGTCGATCGAACAGATCGGCTGAACTCAGCTCCCGAAGGTGCCCGGACCGCGCCGCTTGAGATAGCGCTCGAACTCGGCGGCCAGCGCGTCGCCGTCGATCTTCGCCATCACCTCGTCGGTGTTGATCTCGGCGTCACCGCGCTCCTCGAGACCGCGGACGTACTCGGCGATCTCCTCGTCGTCCTCGGTCATCTCGGTGACCGCCGACTCCCACTCCTCGGCCTGCTCGGGCAGCGTACCGAGCGGCACCTCGATGTCGAGGACCTCCTCGACGCGGTTGAGCAGGGCGACGGTGGCCTTGGGATTCGGCGGCGTCGACACGTAGTGCGGCACGGCCGCCCAGAACGACACGGCGGGCAGGCCGGCCTGCACGAAAAGATCCTGCAGCACCCCGGTGATCCCGGTGGGTCCTTCGTAGCGGCTCTCGGCGAGGTTGTAGCGTTCGGCCGCCTCGCTGCTGTAGGCGCTGCCGGTCACCGGCACCGGACGGGTGTGCGGGGTGTCGGCGAGCAACGCGCCCAGCATCACCGTGGTCTCCACCCCGAGGTGGTGTGCGAGGTCGACGATTTCGGCGCAGAAGGCGCGCCAGCGCATGTTGGGTTCGATTCCGCGCACCAGCACGATGTCCCGGTCGGTTCCGGCCGGACTGCAGTAGGAGATCGACGTGGTGGGCCAGTCGATACGGCGGGTCACCCCGTCCACCTGCTTCACGGTGGGTCGATTGACCTGGAAGTCGTAGTAGTCGTCGGCGTCGATGTCGAGCAGTGGCCGTGCATCCCAGGTGAGCGCCAAATGCTCCACCGCGCTGCTCGCGGCGTCGCCCGCGTCGTTCCAGCCCTCGAAGGCGGCCAGTAAGATGGGTCGCCGCAGTCGGGGAAGGTTCGGCACCTGCTCAGCGTTCACCGAACCAGCCTACGACCACAGCCAACAGAGAGCGAACTACCCTGACAACCATGTCCACCCCCGCAGAGCACGACACCGGCTTCGACACGACATTCCTCTCGGCGATGTCGCGTCGGGTACTGATCGGCGACGGCGCGATGGGCACGATGTTGCAGGCAGCAGACCTGACGCTGGATGATTTCGCCGGTCTCGAAGGCTGTAACGAGATCCTCAACGACACCCGGCCCGACGTGCTCGCCGCCATCCACCGCGCCTATTTCGAAGCCGGCGCCGACGCCGTCGAGACCAACACGTTCGGCTGCAATCTCTCCAATCTCGGTGATTACGACATCGCCGACCGGATTCGGGAACTGTCCTTCAAGGGCACCAGCATCGCTCGCGGCGTGGCCGACGAGATGGGCGCATCCGCCGACGGCACCGGCCGGTACGTGCTGGGGTCGATCGGCCCGGGCACCAAGCTGCCGAGCCTGGGACACACCACGTTCGCCGTGATCCGCGACGCCTACTACGAGTGCGTCGCCGGGATGCTCGACGGCGGTGCCGACGCGATCCTGGTGGAAACCTCCCAGGATTTGCTGCAGGTCAAGGCGGCGGTGGTCGCGGCCCGGCGCGCGATGGCCGACCTGGGACGACACCTTCCGATCATCTCGCACGTCACCGTCGAGACCACCGGCACCATGCTGCTCGGTTCGGAGATCGGGGCGGCATTGACCGCGATCGAACCCCTCGGCGTCGACCTGATCGGCCTGAACTGCGCCACCGGCCCGGCCGAGATGAGTGAACACCTGCGTTACCTGTCCCGCCACGCCCGCATCCCGGTGTCGGTGATGCCCAACGCCGGATTGCCCGTGCTGGGCCCCAACGGGGCCGAATATCCCTTGGCCCCGGACGAACTCGCCACCGCGCTGGCCGACTTCGTGGGTGATTTCGGGTTGTCGTTCGTGGGCGGATGCTGCGGTACCACGCCCGAGCACATCCGGCAGGTGGCCGCCGCGGTGGCCGATGCCACCCGCGCCCCGCGCCGTCCCGAGCACGTCTCGGAGACCTCGTCGCTCTACACCGCCGTGCCCTTCGACCAGGACGCCAGCTTCCTGGTGATCGGGGAACGCACGAACTCCAACGGCTCCAAGGCGTTTCGCGAGGCGATGATCGCCGAGGACTATCAGAAGTGCCTGGACATCGCCAAAGACCAGACCCGCGACGGTGCCCACATGCTCGACCTCAACGTCGACTACGTGGGCCGCGACGGTGCGGCCGACATGACCGCGCTCGCGAGCCGGTTCGCCACCTCGTCGACGCTGCCGATCATGCTCGACTCCACCGAACCGGAGGTGATCCGCGCAGGCCTCGAGGCATTGGGTGGCCGCTGCGCGGTGAACTCGGTGAACTACGAGGACGGCGACGGACCCGACTCGCGGTTCGCTCGCATCATGCGGCTCGCGGTGGAGCACGGTGCCGCGGTGGTCGCGCTGACGATCGACGAGGAGGGTCAGGCCCGCACCGCCGATTGGAAGGTGCGGGTGGCGCAGCGGCTCATCGCCGATATCACCGGCAACTGGGGCCTGGCCGAGGAGGACATCATCCTCGACACCCTCACGTTCCCGATCTCCACCGGGCAGGAGGAGGTGCGCCGCGACGGGATCGAGACGATCGAGGCGATCCGCCGGTTGCACGAGGCGCACCCCGACGTGCACTTCACGCTCGGCATCTCCAATATCTCCTTCGGGCTCAATCCGGCCGCACGGCAGGTGCTCAACTCGGTGTTCCTGCACGAGTGCGTGCAGGCGGGGCTCGACACCGCGATCGTGCACGCGTCGAAGATCCTGCCGATGGCCCGCATCCCGGAGGAACAGCGCGAGGTGGCGCTCGACCTGGTGTATGACCGCAGGCGCGAGGGTTATGACCCGTTGCAGCGGCTCATGGAGTTGTTCGAGGGTGTGTCGGCGGCATCGGCACGCGAGTCGCGCGCGGCCGAACTCGCGAAACTCCCGCTGTTCGAGCGGCTCGAGCGGCGCATCGTCGACGGCGAGCGCAACGGTCTGGAAGCCGATCTGGACGAGGCGATGACGCAGCGACCTCCGCTGGCCATCATCAACGAGACATTGCTGTCGGGGATGAAGACCGTCGGCGAGCTCTTCGGGTCGGGTCAGATGCAGTTGCCGTTTGTGCTGCAATCGGCCGAGGTGATGAAAACCGCTGTGGCACACCTGGAACCACACATGGAGGCCTCCGACGAGGACGGCAAGGGCCGCATCGTGCTGGCCACCGTGAAGGGCGACGTGCACGACATCGGCAAGAACCTCGTCGACATCATCCTGAGCAACAACGGCTACGAGGTCATCAACATCGGGATCAAGCAGCCCATCACGGCGATTCTCGACGCCGCCGAGGACAAGCGCGCCGACGTGATCGGCATGTCGGGTCTGCTGGTGAAATCCACGGTGGTGATGAAGGAGAATCTCGAGGAGATCAACGCCCGCGGACTCGCCGACCGCTACCCGGTGCTGCTCGGCGGCGCCGCACTGACCCGCACGTACGTGGAGAACGACCTCTCCGACACCTACGACGGTCACGTGCATTACGCACGCGACGCGTTCGAGGGTTTGCGCCTGATGGACGACATCATGGCGCTCAAGCGGGGCGGCGGGTCGGTGCCGGAAAGCGCCGACTCGATCGCCGCCGCGCAGAAGGCCGCCGAACGCAAGGCACGCCACGAACGATCCAAGCGCATCGCCGCGAAACGCAAGGCCGCCGAAGCGCCGGTCGAGGTGCCCGCACGCTCCGACGTCGCCGCCGACAACGACGTTCCCACACCCCCGTTCTGGGGCACCCGGATCATCAAGGGCGTGCCCGTCGCCGACTATCTGCAGCTCCTCGACGAGCGTGCACTGTTTCTGGGGCAGTGGGGATTACGCGGAGTCCGGGGCGGTGAGGGGCCGTCGTACGAGGAACTGGTGGAGACCGAAGGGCGTCCCCGGTTGCGCTACTGGATCGATCGCCTGGCCACCGAGAACATCCTGCAGCACGCCGCGGTGGTGTACGGCTACTTTCCTGCCGTCAGCGACGGTGACACGGTGCACGTGCTCACCGAACCGCGCCCGGATGCGCCGGTGCGGCACAGTTTCACCTTCCCTCGTCAGCAGCGACCGAGGTTCCTGTGCATCGCCGACTTCATCCGGTCCCGCGACGACGCGATCGCCGCGGGCCAGGTGGACGTGCTGCCCTTCCAACTGGTCACCATGGGCCAGCCCATCGCCGACTTCGCCAATGAGCTGTTCGCCGCGGACGCCTACCGCGACTACCTCGAGGTGCACGGCATCGGCGTGCAACTGACCGAGGCGCTCGCCGAGTACTGGCATCAGCGGGTGCGCAGCGAATTGATCGTCGGCGACCGCTCGCTGGGCAGTGACGACCCTGCCGAGGCACAAGGTTTCTTCGACCTCGAATACCGTGGTGCGCGTTTCTCGTTCGGCTACGGTGCGTGCCCGAATCTGGAGGACCGGGCCACCATGATGGAACTGCTCGAGCCAGAGCGCATCGGCGTGGAGTTGTCGGAGGAACTGCAATTGCATCCCGAACAGTCCACCGACGCGTTCGTGCTGCATCACCCGGAGGCGAAATATTTCAACACGTGAGGGTCATCCGATGGCGCCGCGACTCACCAGGACTACGTAGACCACGGATCCGGCAACCGCCACAGGCCCCAGCGTGCGCGGTAAAACCTCGATCAGCGCAGCTCCCGCGTGAGCTGGGGAACGACCTGCTTCTTGCGCGACACGATGCCCGGGGCGGCGGCGAGCCCGTCGTGGACCGTCACCCCCAGTGCCCGTTCCACCGCGTCGATCGGCTTGCCCACCACCAACAGCTGCGAATCGACGGCCAACACGTCGGTGAGGAACAGCAGGAACAGGTCGACGCCGTCGGATTCGGCGCGCACGTGCATGGCGTCGAGCAGTTCGTCGCGGCGCCCGAGCAGCGTGTCCGGGTCCACCGTGTTGAGTTGCCCGACGCGGACCGAGATCGATCCCATCGTGTAATCCTTGGCGTCGAGGCCGACGAGTTCCGCAGCCGACTTGCCACCGAAATCGGTTCCCGCACGCAGTAATTCACGGCCATAGGCATCGAGGTCGACGCCGGCTGTCGCGGCCAGCCTGGTGGCCGCCGAGCGGTCGAGTTCGGTGGTGGTGGGCGAGTGCAGCAACAGTGTGTCGGAAATGATGGCCGACAACATGATCCCCGCCGTGTCGGGCGGAATGGGCACCGACCGTTCGTCGTACATGTTGGTCAGGATCGTGCAGGTGCAGCCGACGGGTTCGGCACGGAAATAGAGGGGTTCGAGGGTCTCGAAGTTCGCAACGCGATGATGGTCGATCACTTTGCGGATGGTCACATCGGCGATATCGGAGACGCTTTGTTGGCGTTCGTTGTGATCGACGAGGATGACCTCGGCGGCCTCGGGTGCTGCCCGCTCGATCACTCGCGGCGCCGGTATCCCGAAGCGATCGAGGGCAAAGCGGGTCTCGGGATTCGGCGCGCCGAGCGCCACCGCTTCCGTGTCGGCACCGGTGGTCTGCTCGAGCCGCGCCATCGCGATGGCGGCTCCGATCGCGTCGGTGTCGGGATTGCGGTGCCCGAACACGAGGGTCTTCGGCATCGCTACCTCCGAGCGGTTGCTCTCGTGCGGATGATCAAACCTGTCCACGACCAAGCTAACAGCCGCCTCCCACCGTGCTGCCAGCTTCGCCGGTCATCGTGGCATGGTGACCAGCACCCTTGCTCCCGGCCAACACGGCACTCCATCCGACTCGGCACCCACCGCGTCGTCGCGGCACGTAGGTCCGCCCTCATGGATACGCCTTCCCGTGCTCGCGACCATAGTGGTGGTCGCCCTCGGGGTGCGCTGGTACTTCCTCGATCGACAGACGATGGACTATGAGGCGTTTCTGAGCCGGTGGTACGACACCCTCGACACGCAGGGTTTCGGTGCATTCAGGGAGAAGTTCGCCGACTACAACTACCCGTACCTGTATCTCATCTGGCTGCTCACCGTGCTGAAGGTGCCGTCACTCATCGGGATCAAGGCGCTGTCGGTCGCCTTCGACTTCGTGCTCGCGTTCTTCGCCTATCGCATCGTCGCGCTGCGGACGGACCGATTCTGGTTGCGGGCCTTCGCGTTCGGTCTCGTCGTGTTTCTCCCGTCGGTCATCGCCAACAGCGCGTATTGGGGTCAGGCCGACGCCATCTACTCGGCGCTGGCCCTCGGTGGGGTGTACTTCCTGCTGCGCGCGCAGGCCGGCGGCCCACGTCGTGGTGAGCCCGGCCATCGTGTGTTCGTGTGGAACTCGGTGATCGCGTGTGTGTTCTTCGGGCTGTCGCTCGGGTTCAAGCTGCAGGCGGTCTTCGTGTTCCCGCTCTTGGCGTGGCTGCTCGTCCGGCGCAGGCTGCCGTGGTGCGCGTTGCTCGCGATACCCGCGGTGTATCTGCTGCTCGACATCCCCGCGGTGCTTGCCGGGGCATCGTGGTCGACGGCACTGTCGGTGTATCTGGATCAGACCGATTCGTACAAGCAACTCACGCTGGGCGCGGCCAACCTGTACCAGCTCATCCCGATCTCGGGCGACGCCACGTGGCTGGCTTACCTCGGTATCGGGCTCGCGGGTGCGGTGATCGCTGCCTTCCTCGGATGGTCAGCGTGGAAACGCCCGGCAGTGACCCCCGCGTCGATCCTGGTCGTGGCCACCGCAAGCGCCGTGATCGTGCCCTTCTTGCTGCCGAACATGCACGACCGGTACTTCTACCTGGCCGAGGTCCTCAGCGTCGTGGCGGCGTTCTATCTGCCGCTGTGGTTCGTCGCCGTGCCCGTGCTGATCCAGGCCTCGGCGATCGGTGTGTATCACTCGTCGCTGGCCGGCGACCAGGGCCACGGCTTCGGCGGCGGGATGGGCGGCTCGCACGGCGGTCCCGGTGCAACCGGTCGGGGTGGCCCCGCCGGTGGCTGGGGTGGGCATGGCCCGGCCGGTGGCCCCGGCGGTCACGACGCACCTCCCGGTGCCGAAGGTGGCGCCGGTGCGGGTGGACACGGTGCAGGCGGATCCGGTACCGGCGGGTACTCGTCGGGCCGGGGAGACTCCGCGCTCACCGTGTATGCGTCGTTCATGGCGGCGGCCGCCCTCGGCGTGGTCTACGCGGTGGTCGACACCCTCCGTCGGGCCCCGCTTCACTCGCGGCGAGCGTGACCGCCGCCACCGGATTGGGCTGCGGGCGGCGCCGTCCGGGAAGATGCTGGAGTGACGAATCGAGCGTCGAGGACGCCGCCCGCCGCCGTGTTCTGGGACATGGACGGCACGCTGCTCGATTCCGAGGTGCTCTGGGACGTCGCGGTGGCCGAACTCTCCGCGCGACAGGGCTTCACCATGACCCGCGAACTTCGCGAGTCGACGCTCGGCAACTCGATGGTCGACGCGCTCACCAAGGTGTACGACGCGGCAGGCGTGCCACCCGAGGCACGCGACTACGCCGCCGACGACCGGTGGCTGCTCGACCGGGTGGCCGAACTCTTCCGCGAGGACCTGCCCTGGCGGCCGGGAGCTGCCGACGCCCTGGACATGGTCGCGTCCGCAGGGATTCCGATGGCGCTGGTGACCAACACGGTGCGCGAGCTCACCGAACTGGCGCTCGACACGCTCGGGCGTCACCGGTTCGTGGCCACCGTCTGCGGCGACGAGGTGGAGCAGGGCAAGCCCGCGCCCGACCCGTATCTGCGGGCGGCTGCATTGCTGGGAGTTGATGCGCGCGCCTGCGCGGCCATTGAGGATTCACCCGCGGGAACCGCGTCGGCGGTGGCGGCAGGGTGCTCGACACTCGTGGTGCCCTCGGCGGCCGCGGTTGCGCCCGGCCTCGCTCGCACCTTCCGGAGCAGTCTGGAGGGACTGACCCTCGCCGACCTCGACATCGTCGTCATGCGAGGATAAGAACTCGTGAAAACCTTCGACGAGCTGTATGCCGAACTGACCGACAAGGCGGCGCACCGCCCTGCCGGCAGCGGCACCGTCGCGGCCCTCGACGCCGGCATCCACACGCTCGGCAAGAAGATCATCGAGGAGGCCGGCGAAGTGTGGCTGGCCGCCGAACACGAATCCGACGAGTCGCTCGCCGAGGAGATCTCGCAGCTCATCTACTGGTTACAGGTGATGATGATCAAACGCGGACTGTCGCTGCAGGACGTCTACCGGCATCTGTAGGCCGCACCCCATTCGGTGCGGCCGGAGAACCTCGTCCTGGATGACCAACCACCAATCACCGGAGTGACCATGCTGCGTGTCGCAGTTCCCAACAAGGGCGCCCTCTCAGAATCGGCGGCCGCGGTGCTCGCCGAGGCCGGATACCGCAAACGATCCGACGCGAAAGACCTCACCGTTCTCGACACCACCAACGGGGTCGAATTCTTCTTCCTCCGTCCCAAGGACATCGCCATCTACGTCGGCGCGGGCACGCTCGACCTCGGCATCACCGGCCGTGACCTGGCCCGCGATTCCGGTGCCGACGTCGACGAGCAACTCGCCATGGGCTTCGGGTCGTCGAGTTTCCGCTACGCCGCACCCGCCGGCACGGACTGGACCGTCGACGACCTGGCGGGCAAGCGTATCGCGACGTCGTATCCGAATCTGGTTCGCCGCGACCTCGCAGAGCGTGGCCTGACCGCCGACATCATCCGCCTCGACGGGGCCGTCGAGATCTCCATCCAACTCGGTGTGGCCGACGCCATCGCCGATGTGGTGGGCTCGGGGCGCACGTTGCGTCAGCACGGACTCGTCGCCTTCGGTGAATCACTCTGCGACTCCGAAGGGGTGCTGGTCAGCCGGGCGGGCACCGTTGCCGAGAAGGCCGCGACCCAATTCATCAAGCGTGTGCAGGGCGTCGTGTTCGGCCAGCAGTACGTGATGATCGATTACGACTGCCCCCGGTCGATCCTCGAACAGGCCACCACCCTCACCCCTGGGCTCGAATCGCCGACCGTTGCACCCATGGCGGACCCGGAATGGGTGGCCGTACGCGCGATGGTGCCCCGTCGCGACCACCAGAACCTCATGGACGACCTGTCCGAACTCGGCGCCCGGGCGATCCTGGCCTCCGACATCCGTTCCTGCCGCTTCTGATCAGCCGCCCGAACGGGCTTCGAGCAGGACGGTCTGCGCCGACCGCCCCAGATATCCGCTGACGTCGTAGAGGTCGGCGAACGTCGCCCCGAACCCGTGGCGGCCGGTCACCAGATCGGCGTCGATGCCCAACCAGGGACTGGTCGGCGGAGCCACCAGGTGGATCGTGGTGTCGGTGTTCATCCACGTCCACCGGTCGGGACGCAGCGTCGAACCCAGCCCGTTGGCGACGTCGAGGACGGTGAACACCGACTCGAGGTTCGACATGGTTCCGCCCTCGACGAGCGGGATGGCCGGGCGGATCCACACCGCGGGGGTCTCTCCGTGGCGTCCATCGGTCGCCGCGGTCTCGGTGGTCCCGATGAATCCGACGGTTCCCCAATCGACCCCTGGGCCCGTGTCGACGCTGATTCCGGTGGTGATCGGCAGGGTCTCCGGGGCGGGGAGCGCCGGGTGCGGTGACCGAGCCACCGTGGCGGTGTCGGCGGTCCTCATCCGCCAGCCGATGCTCTGGGCGGTCAGGCGGAAACTGCCGTCGCGCTGTTGCACCTCGAGGTCGGCCCCGAGCAGAGTGATCTGCTTGCCCGGCCGCAGGATACGAGCGCGCACCCGGTTGAGTCCCAAGCCGATGGGACCGAGGATCTCGGTGGTGACGCGGGTGAAATGCTGACTCGGGTCGGAGGCGGTCCGCAGCAACGCGCGCATCAGCAGTCCCGCGGGTGGTCCGCCGTGCTGGATGTCGGGTGACCACACGCTCAGGGTCGCCGACGTCGGAGTGAAGTACTCGTAGGTGTCGGCATCCTCGTCGGCGTCGGGAATCCCGTCGACCCGGGCGTAATAGTGGCTCTCCATCCGCGGAGCGTATGTCACGGCCGTTCCCGGGTGGCCTCGCACACGGGGCGGCGTCGTCCGAAATGGGGAATTCGGGTAGTTCGATCGGAGTAATTGCGCCGGGGAGTCAATCCATTCTGCGACGATCCCCGTCATGCTCAGCGAGTTCGATGAACTGCATATCCAGATCTCGGTGACGAAGAAGTTTTGCGTTCCTAACGAACTTCTCCGGCATCGCTTGTGATGGCGGGAAACCATGTCAACGCTGATGAAGACACGAACGCCGGCGAAAACGACCGGTTTCAAGAGAACTGTCGGCGCGAGTGCCGTCGGCTGCGCACTGTGCCTCGGGGCGATCGCCCCGACGGTCTTCGCGAGCAGCGCGGCCGGCGCGCAGGTGCCCGCAGCGGCGCAGGCGCAGCTCGACGGCCTTCTCGATGACGGAGTGATTGAGAACGCCGACCCGTACACCGGGGAGCCGGGGCAGGTCAACTGGTACTACCGCGATCGTCAGGTGGACAACAACCCCGACGTCATCATGGTGGTGACCCCGGGCACCGACGACACCACGCTGTATCCGCGAATCAAGGGTCTCCGGGGCGATCGCACCACCTACATCGTCGACTACCCGCAGTCGCTGGGGCCGTTCATCGCCGGCAAGGCCGACGTGTCGTCACCGATGCTCGCACCCGGCTACGACGCCTCACGAGAGGTCGCCGTGCAACGCAACCTCGCCGTGATGGCTGCGTTGCAGAACACGGGTGCGGTCGTCGTCTACACGGGGTATTCGCAGGGTGCCGAGGCCCTCGGCAATGCCGCGGAGCTGGCCTATGCCGACGACCTGTTGACCGGGTCGACCACCACGAAGATCCTGCTGATCTCCGATCCCCGGAGTCCCTGGGGCCTCAAGTCGTGGGCGAAACAGCACTTCATGGTGAGCATGGCGATGGATGCGTTCGGGGCCGAATCGAACGGGGCGCGCGACCCGGGCGCCACGGGCGACACCGACGTCACCTCGGTGATCATCGTGGGTGATCCCGTCGCCAACTTCCAGTGGGTGTGGTTTCGGCCCGTCAGCTCCCTGGTGGTCGATCTCGCCGGGTTTTTGACGATCCACTCCGGCGGGGGTTCGGAGAATTACGCAACCCTCAACGAGATGGATCCGCCGACGCATCTGTACAGCGAGGACGGCGACACCACCTACCTGATCTATCGCACCACGCACCATCCGCTGACGCTGCTGGCACAGATGGTGCGCACAGACGCCGGCCTCGACACCACAGACGAGCAACTCGAGCGGTGGGACACGGTCAACAACGCGTTCTATCCGCTGCAGGAACCCCTGAAGGCCACCGCCGATCCGGCGGCTCCGGTGGTCACCACGCCCGCACAGCGTGTCGCCCAGACCCCACACCAATCCGATTCCGGCACAACCACATCGCCCGACATCGCCGCCGACGCCGGCCCGGCCGTGACGGCCTACAGCGAACCTGTCGTCGACTCCCCGCCGTCTCCGACCGCGCCGGTCGCAGGTTCCGACCACGGCGTGACCGCCGAGGATGCCGTAACCCCGCCGTCCACGACACCTGCGCCCCCACCGGGTGGCCGGCATCAACTCCTCGGCGGAGGCCGCCACCAGCGCTCCGAACAGCCTTCCACCGGTGGCGGCCGACATGCCGCGCCCGAGTCGGGCGGGTCTGGTTCCGACGCGACCGGCGGTGACGCTCCGCATGCCGCCGCCGGTGCCAACGCCGTCACGGGCGACACAGGGACGAGCGACAGCGGGACGGGCGGGCCCCCATCCGCGGGCGGCGGGGGAGCGGGTGCCGCCGGCGAGAGTTCGGGGCCGGGCAGTTCCGGAGCCGGCGCGCAGTCCGACTAGCAGTCGAGTGGGTCTAGCAGTCGAGTGGGTCTAGGTGTCGGGAGAACCGAAACCCGCGGGCGGTCCGGGGTACTCGGGAATCTCGCCGCCGAATTCGGGACACCGCACCTTGTGCTCGCACGAGGCACACAGCCGTGACCGACGGGGACGGAAGTCGCCGGTGGCCACCGCCGCGCGAATGGCCCGCCAGATCGCCGACAACGTGCGCGCGAACCTCTCGAGTTCGTCGCGGTCGGGTTGGTAGGTGAGCACCTGACCGTCCGAGAGATACATCAGCTGCAGCCGGTGCGGCACCACGCCGCGGATTCGCAGGATTGCCAGGGCGTAGAACTTCATCTGGAACAGCGCTTTGGCCTCGAATCCCTCTCCGGGAGATCGCCCCGTCTTGTAGTCGACGATGCGGATCTCCCCGGTGGGCGCCACGTCGATGCGGTCGATGAATCCGCGCATCAAGACGTCGTCGGATTCGATCTCGACGTGTTCCTCCACCGCATCGGCATCGAACGCCGTGGGGTTCTCCAGCCGGTAGTAGTTGGCGATCAGCCCGAACGCGTCGGCGAGGAAGCGTCCCTGCTCGGCGTCGGTGACGACGGTGGCCAGCTCCGGGTCGGCCTCGCACATCGCCGCCCACGCGCCCTCGACGAGAAATTCCGCGGACTCACGGGTGCGCAGGGCAGCGGGGATGTCGAACAGATTCTCCAGCGCCGCGTGCACCACGGTGCCACGGGTTTGAGCCGCGGTGGGGCGCTCGGGAAAACGGTCGATGGCCCGATATCGGTAGAGCAGGGGACACTGTTTGAAGTCGGCGGCACGTGACGGTGACAGGGCCAGCGGCCTGCCGACCAGTCCCCGCGACGAGGTCTGCGAACCGGGATCTGTCGCCCCGGCGTAGGCGGTCATGCTCACATTTGGCAGGGTAGGGCGCGGCGCTGACATAAACGCCGTCCGACATGCACGACCACCGGTTCTACCAAACACCCTGGTCACATGCATCACTTCAGTCCCAGGAGGGTACTTCAGTAATGGCGGCGAGTGGCGCATTCACCGTGGGCGATCGGGTCCAGCTCAGCGACGCGAAGGGTCGCAAGTTCACCGTTGTGCTCGAACCCGGCAAACTCTTCCACACCCATCGCGGTGCCATCGCCCACGACGATCTCATCGGCGCCCCCGAGGGCAGCATCGTCTCGGCCACCAGCGGCACCGAATACCTCGCGCTGCGCCCGCTGCTGATCGACTATGTGCTGTCCATGCCACGTGGTGCTCAGGTCATCTACCCGAAGGACTCCGCCCAGATCGTCACCGAGGGCGATATCTTCCCCGGTGCCCGGGTACTCGAGGCCGGCGCAGGGTCCGGCGCGCTGACCTGTTCGCTGCTGCGTGCCGTGGGGCCGGCCGGTGAGGTGGTCTCCTACGAGATCCGTGACGACCACGCCGAGCACGCCCGACGCAACGTCGACACCTTTTTCGGCGGTGCCCCCGACAACTGGTCGCTGGTGATCGCCGACCTCGCCGACATCGACACCGATGAGCGGTTCGACCGCATCATCCTCGACATGCTCGCGCCGTGGGAACCGCTCGACGTCGTTCGAACGGTGTTGAAACCAGGCGGGGTCTTGACCATCTATGTGGCAACGGTCACCCAGTTGTCGCGAATCATCGAGGCGCTGCGCGCACAGGAATGCTGGACCGAGCCGCGGGCGTGGGAATCACTGGTGCGTGACTGGAGCGCGGTCGGGCTCGCCGTGCGGCCGGAGCACAAAATGCAAGGGCACACCGCTTTTCTGGTCACTGCACGTCGCCTCGCGGACGGCGTCACCACACTGCGTGTACAACGCCGCCCGACGCGAGGCTGAACCACGTCCGGTTTACCCGGTGAAACATCGCGAATACGTTGCGAAGACACACATTTAACACGTCGTCAACACCGCGGGTTGCGCGGTGCAGGGCGATATTTGCCGCACCCCGGTAGCGTGGGGTTACGGCGCAAGCGTTCCCGATGGGGGGCGATTGCCGGGGAGAGGAGTCAGCAATGACCGAATCTGATCGCCACGAAACCTCCGGTGAGAATCACGGCAGGACGTCGAACGTGCCCGAGGAGACGTTCACCCCCGCCTACAGTTCACCCGTCATGCGTCCGGACGGTGAGGGATCGTCGTTCGCCCGTGGTGCCGAGACGACGGATCTCCAGAACCGGGTGGACAACCTCACGGCACGCAACGCGAAGCTCCTGGAGACGCTCAAGGAAGCACGGCAGCAGCTGGTGGCTCTCCGCGAGGAGGTCGACCGCCTCGGCCAGCCGCCCAGCGGCTACGGCGTTCTGCTCGACATCCATCCCGACCAGACCGTCGACGTGTTCACCTCGGGTCGCAAGATGCGCCTGACCTGCTCGCCCAACATCGACGTGGACACGCTCCGCAAGGGGCAGACGCTGCGCCTCAACGAGGCACTCACGATCGTCGAGGCCGGCGAATACGATTCGGTCGGCGAGATCAGCACCCTGCGCGAGGTGCTCGGCGACGGCGAGCGTGCCCTCGTGGTGGGTCATGCCGACGAGGAGCGCGTGGTGTGGCTCGCCGAACCGCTGCTCGGCGACGTGGACGGCGAGGACGGGCAGCGGCGCAAACTGCGTCCGGGCGACTCGCTGCTGATCGACACCAAGGCCGGATTCGCCTTCGAGCGCGTGCCCAAGGCCGAGGTGGAAGATCTGGTGCTCGAGGAAGTTCCCGATGTGGGCTACGAGGACATCGGTGGGCTGGGCAGGCAGATCGAACAGATCCGCGATGCGGTGGAGCTTCCGTTCCTGCACAAGGATCTGTTCCGCGACTACGCGCTGCGGCCGCCGAAGGGCGTGCTGCTCTACGGTCCGCCCGGTTGCGGCAAGACGCTGATCGCCAAGGCGGTGGCCAACTCCCTGGCCAAGAAGATCGCCCAGGCCCGTGGCGACGATGCGAAGGAGGCCAAGTCCTACTTCCTCAACATCAAGGGCCCGGAGCTGCTGAACAAGTTCGTCGGCGAGACCGAGCGGCACATCCGCCTCATCTTCCAGCGTGCCCGCGAGAAGGCGTCGGAGGGAACTCCGGTGATCGTGTTCTTCGACGAGATGGACTCGATCTTCCGCACCCGCGGCTCGGGCGTGTCCTCGGACGTGGAGACCACGGTGGTGCCGCAGCTGCTCAGCGAGATCGACGGTGTCGAAGGCCTCGAGAACGTGATCGTCATCGGCGCATCCAACCGCGAGGACATGATCGACCCGGCCATCCTGCGTCCCGGTCGACTCGACGTGAAGATCAAGATCGAACGTCCCGACGCGGAATCGGCGATCGACATCTTCTCGAAGTACCTGGTGGAAGAGCTACCGGTGCACGTCGACGATCTCAACGAGTTCGGTGGCGACCGCACCGCATGCCTGAACGCGATGATCGAGAAGGTCGTCGAGCGGATGTACGCCGAGAGCGACGACAACCGCTTCCTCGAGGTCACCTACGCCAACGGCGACAAAGAGATCATGTACTTCAAGGACTTCAACTCGGGTGCGATGATCCAGAACGTCGTGGACCGGGCCAAGAAGTACGCCATCAAGTCGCAATTGGAGACAGGTGCCCCCGGCCTCCGGGTGCAGCATCTGTTCGATTCGATCCTCGACGAGTTCGCCGAGAACGAGGATCTGCCGAACACCACCAACCCCGACGACTGGGCACGGATCTCCGGTAAGAAGGGCGAACGGATCGTCTACATCCGCACGCTGGTCACCGGGAAGAGTTCCGGCGCCAGCCGTGCGATCGACACCGAGACCAACACGGGTCAGTACCTGTAGCCACCCGGTTCGGCTTTCGCGGGCCCGGTTGCGTCGTGCGCTTGCACGACGCAACCGGGCCTTCGTCGTCGCCACCCACTAGAGTTTTCACACGATGAACAGCGTGTCGATGACCACCGGACGGATCACGGTCGCGGGGCAGACGCACCCGCTCGGTAAGTCGGCCCGGATCACCGTGGGACGAACGCCGGACAACGACATCGTGGTGAACCATCCGCTGGTGTCGCGCCGTCACCTCGCCGTCGAATGGCGCGGCGATCGGTGGTGGCTGGTCGATATCGGCAGCACCAACGGTGTGTTCGCCAGCGGCCGGCGGGTGGGGGAGCTGCCCCTGAACGGTTCGGTGCAGGTACGCCTCGGTGATCCGGCGACCGGGCCGGTGCTCGATGCCGCGGTCGGTGCACCCGTGCCGCCCTCTGGTCGGGGGCCCGTGCCGCAACCGGCATCCGGGCGGATGCCGATGGCGCCACAGCCGCAGCCGCAGCCGCAACCGCCGTCGACGCCGATGCGGGTGCCCGCCCCCGGTACCTACCGCAAGGGCGGCGTGGCGCCCATGCCACCGGAACTGCGCAACGCCCCGCACCTGCAATCGCTGCAACAGAACGTGTCGGCGGTCTATCGCGTGCCCGGACAGACCACGCCACCCGGCCGGGAGAGCATCTCGCTGTCGGGGGTCCAGACCATCGGCCGCACCCCGGACAACGACATCGTGGTGAGCGACGTGCTCGCATCCCGCCACCACGCCCGCGTGATCACCCAGCCCGACGGGCTGTACCTCGAGGATCTGCGCAGCGTCAACGGCACGTATGTGAACGGGCAGCGGGTCGACCGGGCGCGCCTGACCGAGGGCAGCGTCGTCACGATCGGCAACAGCGACTTCGTGGTGTCCGGCGGCACCCTCATGCGCGGTCAGGCCGGTGCCGTGGTGTCGGGAGGATTGCAGGTCCAGGGTGTGAGCCTGGTGGTCGACGGCGGCAAACGGCTGCTCGCCGATGTCGAGTTCAGCGCTCGTCCGGGAACGCTGACCGCGGTGATCGGCCCGTCGGGTGCGGGCAAATCGACGGTGTCGCGGATCGTCGCGGGACTCAACGCGCCCACCAGCGGTCGGGTGACCTTCGAGAACCGCAGCGTCCACGAGGAGTACGAGGCACTGCGCACCCGAATCGGCATGGTGCCGCAGAAGGACGTGCTGCACCACAAACTGACGCTGCGCCAGGCGCTGCGGTATGCCGCCGAGTTGCGGCTCCCGCCCGACCTGAGCACCGCCGACCGTGACAACGTGATCAACGGCGTGCTCTCCGAACTGCAATTGCTCGAGCATGTCGACACCCGTGTGGAGAAGCTCTCCGGCGGCCAGCAGAAGCGGGCTTCGGTGGCGATGGAACTCCTCACCGGTCCGTCACTGCTCATCCTGGACGAACCCACCTCCGGGCTCGACCCGGCGCTCGACCGACAGGTGATGGCCACGCTGCGGCGTCTGGCCGACGCCGGGCGCGTGGTGCTGGTGGTGACCCACTCGCTGACATATCTGTCGATGTGCGATCAGGTGCTGCTACTGGCCCCGGGCGGCAAGACCGCGTTCTACGGGAATCCCGACCAGGTGGACGAGGCGATGGGAACCTCCGACTGGGCCGAGATCTTCGCCTTCGTCGCAGCCCAGCCCGATACCGCCCACCAGCGTTACCTGCAGCGCAGCCGGCACACCTCGACGCCGCCGCCACCGCTGCGCCCGCCCGGGCCGCCGGTCCCGGTGCCCCAGACCAGCGCCGCGCGGCAGGCGGGCACGGTGGCGCGCAGACAGATCCGGCTCATCTTCGCCGATACCGGTTACCTGGTGTTCCTGCTCTTGCTACCGGTCGTGCTGGGACTGCTGACCCTGGTGATCCCCGGCTCGGTGGGTTTCGACGTCAACCGCTCCGCCGACACCGCGGGCGAAGCGGTACAGGTGCTGGTGGTCCTCGTCGTCGGCGCCACGTTCATGGGTGCCGCACTGACGGTGCGTGACCTCGTCGGCGAACGCGACATCTTCGAGCGGGAACGGGCCGTCGGCCTCCGGCCCGGGGCGTATCTGGCCGCGAAGGTGGTGGTGTTCTTCATCGCCGCCGTGCTGCAGAGTGCGGTGATGGTGGCCATCACCTACTCCCGCCGCGGACTGCCCGGCGCGGGTGTGCTGCTGCCCGGCGCCATCGAATTGTTCGTGGCCATCGCGGTGCTCGCCTGCGTCAGCACCCTGGTGGGACTGGCCATCTCGTCGGCCGTGCGTTCCAACGAACAGGTGATGCCGCCGCTGGTGATCGCCGTGATGGTGCAGCTGGTGTTCTGCGGGGGCCTGTTCCGGCTCACCGCACCCGGACTCGAACAGCTGTCGTGGATCTTTCCGTCGTACTGGGGATATGCCGCCGCGGCGCAGGCCGTCGACCTGAACCGGATCTCGCCGCTGGCTCCCCAGACCAAGGGCGCAACGCTGTGGGATCCGTCAGTGGCCCACCTCGCCCTGTGCTACGGAATGCTCGCGCTGATCGCGGTGGCGCTGCTCGGCTTCACCTACTCGCGGCTGCGGCTGAAGAAGGCACACTAGCCACGAATCGGCGCACTAGCCCGGAATGCCGACGGCCGGTGCCTCCCCACTGACCTCCGGGTAGTGCACCAGGCCCAGTTCGGCGGCGTCGGTGAGCAGCCGGTGCCGGGGCACCACCCGTGCGGTGTAGCCGAGCACCCCGGACCGGTATGGCCGCCCCTTGGCGCTGAACAGGGTGCGACCCTGCGATTCCGGCTCGGTCGATGCCATGTCGATGAACACGGCATCGTAGATGTCGCCGTCGTCGGTCACCCGACCGAGCACCGCCTGCACCGTCACCTCGTCGGGTGCGAGATCGCCCAACTCCACGTGCGCCGTGAGTGAGAGTTCGTCGGAATCGGGGCCGATACCCTCGTCGAGGGCAGCGACCTTCACCGCGGGCCACGACTTGGCCAGGCGGTTGCGCAGGTCGGCGAGCGAACGGGCCGCGGCGTAGTCGTCGGCGCACGCCTGGACGTAGGAGCGCCCGGCCGGGGCGTACAAGTCGAGGGTGTAGTCACGGACCATCCGCGAGGCCAACACCTTGGGACCGAGCCTGCTCAGTGTGTGCCGGACCATCTCGACCCAGCGTTCGGGTACCCCGTCGGCGTCCCGGTTGTAGTACATCGGCACCACGGTGTCCTCGAGAAGTGTGTAGAGCGCCTCGGCCTCCAGGTCGTCGCGGCGATAGACGTCGGTCACCCCCTCGGCGGACGGGATCGCCCAGCCGTTCTCGCCGTCGGCCATCTCGTCCCACCATCCGTCGAGAATCGACAGGTTGAGACCACCGTTGAGCGCGGACTTCATTCCCGACGTGCCACACGCCTCCATCGGCCGCACCGGATTGTTGAGCCATACGTCGCACCCCGCGTAGATGTGGCGGGCCATCGAGATGTCGTAATCGGGGAGGAAGACGATGCGGTCACGCAGTTCGGGGTCCTCGGTGAATCGGATCACCTGCTGGATGAGCGCCTTTCCGGCGTCATCGGCAGGGTGTGCCTTCCCGGCGATCACCAGTTGCACCGGGCGCTGCGGATCGGTCAGGATGCGCCGCATCCGATCCGGATCCCGCAGCATCAGGGTGAGTCGCTTGTAGGTGGCCGCGCGCCGCGCGAACCCGATGGTGAGCACCTGCGGATCGAAAAGATCGCCGGTCCAGCCCAATTCGGCGTCGCTGAATCCACGGTCGCGGCCCGATTGGTACGCCCGTCTGCGCACTTCGGTCACCAACCCGGCACGCAGGTCCGAACGGATGCGCCACAGGTCCGCCGACGACATCGCCGCGAACACCTCCGACGCCGCGTCCAGGTTGTTGCGGCACAGGTCCAGGAACGGTCGGGCCACCCAGGTGGGACCGTGCACACCATTGGTCACCGACCCGATCGGCACCTGCGCTGCGTCGAATCCCGGCCACAGGTCGGCGAACATCTCGCGGCTGACCGCACCGTGCAACCGCGACACTCCGTTGGATCGCTGGCCGAGCCGAAATCCCATGTGCGCCATGTTGAAGACACCTGGCTCGGATTCGTCACCGAGTTCGAGCACGGTCCGGGCCGACAGACCCGGCAGCAGCCGGGACATGCCGTCGGGGCCCGCGTCGAGGTAGTAGCGCACCATGTCGTCGGGGAACCGGTCGATGCCGGCGGGCACCGGTGTGTGCGTGGTGAAGATGTTCGAGGCGCGCACCACCGACTCGGCGGAGTCGAAATCGAGCGCGGCAGGAGAGTCGACGAGTTCCCGGATGCGTTCGACGCCGAGAAAGCCGGCGTGCCCCTCGTTCATGTGGAACACCGTCGGCTCCGGGTGCCCGGTGACGCGGACATACTCCCGCAGCGCGCGCACACCGCCGATACCCAGCAGGATCTCCTGCTTGATGCGGTGATCCTGATCACCCCCGTAGAGCCGGTCGGTGATCGCGCGGAGCTCGTCGTCATTGAGCGAAAGGTCGGAATCGAGCAGCAGCAACGGGATTCGGCCCACCGTGGCCACCCACACCTGCGCGTGCAGAGTCCGTCCACCGGGCATCGAGACGTCGATGAGGACCGGTGTGTCGTTGCCGTCGGTGAGCAGTGTCAACGGGAGCGCGCCCGGATCGTTCACCTGGTACCGCTCGATCTGCCATCCGTCGTGGGAGAGGCTCTGGCGAAAGAAGCCGGACCGATAGAACAGGCCGACGCCGATCAGCGGCAGACCGAGGTCCGACGCTGCCTTGAGGTGGTCGCCCGCCAGGATCCCGAGACCGCCGGAGTAGATCGGCAGCACCTCCGAAATGCCGTATTCCATCGAGAAGTAGGCGATTCCGGGCGGCATGGCCTTCCCGGTCGCCTCCTCGTTCCCGTACCACCGCGGGGCCGAGCAGTAACGGTCGAGATCGGCCCGGAGCTGGGTCAGGCGTTGCCGGAACGACTCGTCCTCGGCGAGTTCGGCGAGCCGTTCGGGGCGCACCTCGGCGAGCAGTCGGGACGGGTCACCGATCGCCGCCCAGCGGTCCGGGTCGATCGTGGCGAACAGGTCCTGTGTGGGCGGATGCCACACCCAGCGCAGGTTGTGGGCCAGGTCTGCCAGATCCGACAGCGGTGCGGGAAGCGGCACACGAACGGTGAACCGGCGGAATGCTTTCACGACTAGAAAATGCCACACCGCACGACCGCGTGCGACCGGGGCCGGGGTCCTGGTGACGACCTTTCACACGACCGACATCTACCCTCAATGTCATGCAGCGAATCATCGGCACCGAGGTGGAGTACGGGATCTCGGCTCCGGGCGACCCGACCGCGAACCCGATCATGACCTCGACGCAGGCCGTACTGGCCTATGCGGCGGCCGCGGGCGTGCCCCGTGCCAAACGGACCCGCTGGGATTACGAGGTGGAATCACCGCTTCGCGACGCACGCGGCTTCGACCTGGGCCGTGGGTCGGGGCCCGCGCCCATCATCGACGCCGACGAGATCGGTGCGGCGAACATGATCCTCACCAACGGCGCGCGGCTCTACGTCGACCACGCCCACCCGGAGTACTCGGCACCGGAGGTGACCGACCCCCGCGACGCGGTGATCTGGGACAAGGCGGGTGAACGTGTGATGGAGGCCGCGGCCCGCCACGTGGCGAGTGTGCCGGGCGCGCCGCGACTGCAGCTCTACAAGAACAACATCGACGGCAAAGGCGCCTCCTACGGCACCCACGAGAACTACCTGATGAACCGCGACACACCGTTCACCGCGGTGATCGGTGGACTCACCACGTTCTTCGCGTCCCGCCAGGTGATCAGCGGCTCGGGCCGCGTGGGCATCGGGCAGTCCGGCGACGAGGCCGGGTACCAGTTGTCGCAGCGTTCGGACTACATCGAGGTCGAGGTCGGTCTGGAGACCACACTCAAACGCGGCATCATCAACACCCGCGACGAGCCGCACGCCGACCCGGAACGCTACCGCCGGCTGCACGTCATCATCGGCGACGCCAACCTCGCCGAGACGGCGACGTACCTCAAGGTCGGCACCACCGCGCTGGTCCTCGACCTCATCGAGGCCGGTGTCGACTTCTCCGACCTCGAACTCGCGCGGCCGGTGTCGGCGGTGCATGCGATCAGCCACGACCCGTCGTTGCAGGCCACCGTCGCGTTGTCCGACGGCCGCGAACTCACCGGCCTGGCGCTGCAGCGTGAATACCTCGAACGGTGTGAACGGTTCCATCGGCATGAGCACTCCGACGACGCTCGCGCGATGGATGTGCTCGACACGTGGGCCGACGTGCTCGACCGTCTCGAACGTGACCCCATGGAGTGCGCCGACATCCTCGATTGGCCGGCCAAGCTGCGGATCCTTGAGGGTTTTCGGCAGCGTGAGGGACTCGGCTGGTCGGCCCCGCGGCTGCAACTGATCGATTTGCAGTATTCCGACGTGCGCCTCGACAAGGGCCTCTACAACCGGCTGGTGGCGCGCGGCTCGATGAAGCGCCTGGTCGACGAGGCGGAGGTGACCCGCGCGATCTCTGAGCCGCCGGAGAACACCCGCGCGTTCTTCCGGGGCGAGTGCCTGCGTCGGTTCGGCGCCGACGTCGCCGCGGCGAGCTGGGATTCGGTGATCTTCGATCTCGGCGGTGACTCCCTGGTGCGCATTCCCACCCTCGAACCGTTGCGCGGGACCCGCGCCCACGTGGGCAGACTCCTCGACTCGGTCGACTCGGCCGCCGACCTGGTGGATCAGCTCACCAACTGAGTGACACCAGATCTCCTCGTGTTCTGCACAACCCGAGTCGGCGTCCGCCGGTACTGTGGACCTACGCCGTTGCCCGGCGTGGGCACGGCGGGCTTCGGGCACATGCGGGCTGCGGTAGATGCGGGCCCGGGCAGATGCTAAGGAGAGCAGATGGCGCAGGAACAGACCAAGCGCGGCGGTGGCGACGACGATGGTGACCTCGGCCCCGACGGAGCTGCCGGGCAGGAACGTCGCGAGAAGCTTGCCGAGGACACCGACGATCTGCTCGACGAAATCGATGATGTGCTCGAGGAGAACGCCGAAGACTTCGTGCGCGCATACGTGCAGAAGGGCGGCCAGTGAGCGACACGTTCGGATCACTGCCGTTCTACCGTCCGACCTCCCGCGAATCCCTCTCATCGCTCGGCGCCGACATCTCGTCGTTCACCGATTTCCTGCGCAGCCATGCGCCGGATCAGTTGCCGCAGTCGCGGGCTGATCGCATGGGTGGATTCGCCGGGTCGGCCGACACCTCCGAGATCCCGCACGGCACCACCATCGTCGCGGTGAGTTTTCCCGGCGGGGTGGTCCTCGCCGGCGACCGGCGGGCGACGATGGGCAACCTCATCGCCACCCGCGACGTGCAGAAGGTCTACATCACCGACGAGTACTCGGCGGCGGGCATCGCCGGCACCGCCGGGATCGCGATCGAGATGGTGCGGTTGTTCACCGTAGAGCTCGAGCACTACGAGAAGATCGAGGGTGTGCCGCTCACGCTGGACGGCAAGGTGAGTCGCCTGGCGTCGATGGTCCGCGGCAACCTGGGCGCCGCGATGCAGGGTCTGGCGGCCATCCCGCTGCTGGTCGGCTACGACATCGACCACAACGACCCCAGCGAGCGGGGCCGCATCTTCTCCTTCGACGTGGCCGGTGACCGGCACGAGGAGCTGGGCGGATATCAGGCGATCGGGTCGGGATCGGTGTTCGCCAAGTCGTCGCTGAAAAAGCTGTACCGACCCGACCTGGATGCCGATGCGGCCCTGGCGATCGCGGTCGAGTCGCTCTACGACGCCGCCGACGACGATTCGGCGACCGGTGGACCCGACATCGTCCGCAAGATCTTCCCCACCGCGGTGATCGTGGGCGCCGAGGGTGCCCGGGAGGTGCCGCCCACCGAGATCGAGGCCGCCGCACGTGCCATCGTGGAACGTCGCGCCGCCGAGCACGAGGGGACCCCGCGATGACCTTCCCGTATTACGCCAGTGCCGAGCAGATCATGCGGGATCGCTCGGAGCTGGCCCGCAAGGGCATCGCCCGCGGACGCAGCGTGGTGATCCTGACGTTCGCCGACGGCGTGCTGTTCGTCGCCGAGAACCCGTCGAACACGCTGCGCAAGACCAGCGAGATCTACGACCGGATCGGGTTCGCCGCGGTCGGCAAGTACAACGAGTTCGAGAGTCTGCGCAAGGCCGGCATCCAGCTCGCCGACATGCGGGGATACAGCTACGACCGCGCCGACGTGTCGGCGTTGTCGCTGGCCAACACCTACGCCAACGCGCTGGGGTCGGTGTTCACCGAGCAGCCGAAACCCTACGAGGTGGAACTGTGTGTGGCCGAGGTGTCGCGGCCGGGTAAACCCAAGCCGTCGCAGCTCTACCGGATCAGCTACGACGGTTCGATTGCCGACGAAACCCGTTTCCTGGTGATGGGCGGTGCCACCGAGTCGATCGCGGCCGCGCTGCGGGAGAGCTACGAACCCGACCTGGATCTGCGCAGCGCACTGAAGATCGCGGTGGCCGCACTGTCGGCGCCGGTGGACACCGGCAATGGTGCCGCGGCGGCGCCGCGCGACCTCGACCCGGCTGACCTCGAAGTGGCGGTGCTCGACCGCAACCGGCCGCGACGGGCCTTCCGCAGGCTCGGTTCGGCGGCTGTGGCCGACCTGCTGCCCGCCGACACCGCACCGGCTGAGCCCGCGGATCAGGCCCCGGCGACCGATGAGGAAGCGGGCGAGTCCTGATCGCGCAGCCGGTCGGGCGAGCTCACCGCGGGTAGGGTTGAACCGTGCAGCGTCGAATCATGGGCATCGAGACGGAATTCGGTGTCACGTGTACCTTCCACGGCCATCGCCGACTCAGTCCCGACGAGGTGGCCAGGTACCTGTTCCGTCGTGTCGTGTCGTGGGGCCGGTCGTCGAATGTGTTCCTGCAGAACGGGGCACGTCTCTACCTCGACGTGGGTTCGCATCCGGAGTACGCGACCGCCGAGTGCGATAGCCTGATCCAGCTGATCAACCACGACCGCGCCGGGGAGCTGGTGCTCGAGGATCTGCTGGTCGACGCCGAGCAGCGGCTGGCCGATGAAGGCATCGGCGGCGACATCTACCTGTTCAAGAACAACACCGACTCGGCGGGCAACTCATACGGCTGCCACGAGAACTATCTGGTGGTGCGGGCCGGGGAGTTCTCCCGCATCTCCGACGTGCTGTTGCCGTTCCTGGTGACCCGGCAGTTGATCTGCGGTGCCGGGAAGGTGCTGGCCACGCCCAAGGCCGCGACGTTCTGCCTGTCGCAGCGCGCCGAGCACATCTGGGAGGGCGTGTCGTCGGCCACCACCCGGTCACGTCCCATCATCAACACGCGCGACGAACCGCACGCCGACGCCGAGAAGTATCGTCGCCTGCACGTGATCGTCGGCGACTCGAACATGTCGGAGATGACCACCCTGCTCAAGGTGGGGTCCGCGGCATTGGTGCTGGAGATGATCGAGGCGGGCGTGGCGTTCCGCGACTTCGCCCTCGACAACCCGATCCGCGCGATCCGCGAGGTCAGTCACGATCCGTCGGGTCGGCGACCGGTGCGGTTGGCAGGTGGGCGGCAGGCCAGCGCCCTCGACATCCAGCGTGAATATCACGCACGCGCGGTCGAGCACATGGTCAACCGTCGTCCCGACCCCGAGATGGAGAAGGTGGTCGACCTGTGGGGCCGCATGCTCGACGCGGTCGAGGCCGACGACTTCGCCAAGGTCGACACCGAGGTGGACTGGGTGATCAAGCGCAAGCTGTTCCAGCGCTATCAGGACAAGTACTCGATGGATCTCTCCGACCCGAAGATCGCGCAACTCGACCTCGCCTATCACGACATCAAGCGGGGCCGGGGCGTGTTCGATGTGCTCTCCCGTAAGGGTCTGGTCACCCGCGCGACCACCGACGAGGACATCAAAACGGCGGTCAACGAGCCCCCGCAGACCACGCGGGCGAAGTTGCGGGGTGATTTCATCTCGGCCGCGCAGAAGGCGGGTCGTGATTTCACCGTCGACTGGGTGCATCTCAAACTCAACGATCAGGCGCAGCGAACCGTGCTGTGCAAAGATCCCTTCCGCAGTGTGGACGAGCGCGTCGATCGCCTCATCGCCTCCATGTGAGCCGTAGGCTCTCTAGTCGTGGCGACGTCCAAGGTCGAGCGACTCCTGAATCTGGTGATCTGTCTGCTGTCGACGCGGCAGTTCGTGAGCGCGGAGTACATCCGGCGCAACGTCACGGGCTACCACGACGACGGTCAGTCCGACGAGGCGTTCAACCGGATGTTCGAGCGCGACAAGACCGAACTCCGCGACCTGGGCATCCCGCTGGTCACCGGCCCCATCGAGCGCGGCGGCGTGGACGGCTACCGCATCAACCGGGAGAGCTACGCGTTGCCCGACATCACCCTGGAACCCGACGAGGCGGCCGTCATCGCCACGGCGTCGGCGCTGTGGGTCACACCGGAGGTGTCGGCGATCTCGCAGACCGCGGTGCTCAAGTTGCAGGCCGCGGGCTTTGACGTCCGCGCCGACGACGACCTCGGCATCCGGGCGTCGGATTCATCCCGGTCGATGGGGTCGGAGACCGCGATCGGCGTGGTCCTGGGCGCGATCACCGACGGCCACGCGGTGAGGTTCACCTATCGGCCCGGGTCGGCGGCATCGGCCACCACCCGCACCCTGGAGCCGTGGGGGGTGGTGACCCATCGCCGGCGCTGGTACGTCGTCGGGCACGACCGTGACCGAGACGCCACCCGCACATTCCGGCTGTCCCGGATCTCGGCCGTCCATACGGTCGGTCGGGCCGGCGCCGTCGCGGCCCCCGATGACGTGGATCTGCAGGGCGTCGTCGCCGCAGCGGTCGACTCGGCAACCGGTCCCGACACCGGATCCGCGCGGATCTGGGTGGCCGACGGCAAGGCTGCCGGGCTGCGCCGGCTGGCCACGTCCACCGAACGCGGCACCGTCGACGGTGATGCCGGAGACGTGCTCACGGTGCAGGTCCGGTCGCTGGGCACGCTCACCCGGATGGTGCTCGGCGCAGGCGCCGCAGCCGTGGTCCTCGATCCGCCGGAACTGCGTGACGCGGTGATCGCCGGACTCGACGCGCTCGTCGGGAGCAGCGTCTGATGGCCACTGCGCAACCCTCCCGGATCAGCCGGCTGTTGGCCCTGGTGCCGTATTTCCAGGCGCGCAGCGGCATCTCGATCGACCAGGCGGCCGCCGATCTCGGTGTCACCGCCCGCCAGCTCACCAAGGATCTCGACCAGCTCTTCGTGTGCGGGCTGCCCGGCTACTACCCCGATGATCTGATCGACATCGAGTACAGCGAGGGTGTCGTCGACGTGAAGTTCGCGGCGGGCATGGACCGGCCGCTGCGACTGACCACCACGGAGGCGTCGACGCTGCTGGTCGCGCTGCAGGCGCTTGTCGACATGCCCGGCGTGGTCGACCGGGACGCGGGTCACCGGGCGATCGCCAAGATCGAGCAGGCGGTGGGGGAGTCGGTGCCCGGCCTGGCGGCATCGGATGATGACGATGGCGCGGCGGCCACCCACGCGGCCCTGCGTGAGGCGGTGCGTACCGGGCGTGCGGTACGGATTCGCTACTACTCGGCCACCGGCGACACCGTCACCGAACGCACGGTCGACCCGATCCGGCTGCAGGTGGTGGATAACAACACCTACCTCGAGGCGTGGTGTCGCAGCAGCGAGGGTGTGCGTCTGTTCCGTTTCGATCGGGTGGAGGAGGCCACGGTCCTCGACGAACCCTCCGATCCGCCCGAGCGGGCCATCGACTCACCACAGTCGGTGATCCTCGCCGACAATCCCGGGCTCCCGTCGGTGCTCATCGACATCGATCCCGACGAACTCTGGGTGCTCGACTACTACCTGATCGAGCCCGTGGAGCCACTCGATGCGCGCACCGACCCCGATGCACCGGTGCGCGCCGGCCTCGTCTACGGCTCGCCCGCGTGGCTGACACGGTTCCTCCTCGGTTTCGGCGGGCACATCCGGGTGGTCGACGACCCCGCGATCGCCGATGCGGTCACCAGCGAGGCGACCGCAGCCCGCGCCCGCTACCACTGAAGCCCCGCTACCACTGAAGCCCCGCTACCACTGAAGCCCCGCTACCGCGCTCGTGCGCTGTCATGCCAAAACCTGCGCCTCGGGTAGCATGAGCGTGAACTGATCGGGAGGTCTTCATGTTCGGGAACGTCTTGCATCCCTGGCACATCGTCGTGATCGTGATCGTCTTGCTGCTGCTCTTCGGCTCCAAACGGCTGCCCGATACCGCGCGCGGACTGGGGCGCTCGCTGCGCATCTTCAAGAGCGAGATGAAGGAGATGCAGCGCGACGACGACACGCCGGCCGACGGAGCCAAGGACGAGGCGAGTAAGGCTCTGCCCAGCGGGTCGTCGACGTCGGAGGTGCCGACCGCGAAGTCGGAGCCCGCGGCCGACGACGTGAAGAAGTCCGCTTAGGGGCTCGGCGGAGCACTCGAGTGCGTATCCCGCTGGATCCCCGATACCGCAAACGCAAGGTCAATCCGGACGGCACGATGCCGCTGGTGGAGCATCTCTACGAGCTCCGCACCCGGCTGGTGATCGCCATGATCGCCATCGCTCTGACCACGATGGTCGGCTTCATGTGGTACTCCCACAGCCTCTTCGGAATCGAGTCACTGGGTGACCTGCTGCGCGAGCCCTACTGTTCTCTGCCGGCATCGTCGCGGGCTGCGCTGACCCCCGACGACTCGTGTCGCCTCCTGGCCACCGGGCCGTTCGATCAATTCATGCTGCGTCTCAAGGTGGCGCTGACCGCGGGAATCGTGCTTGCGTGCCCAATCTGGTTCTACCAGTTGTGGCAGTTCATCACGCCCGGCCTCTACGCCAACGAACGGCGCTACGCGGTCAGCTTCGTGTCGGCGGCGGCGGTGCTGTTCGTGGCCGGAGCCGTGCTCGCCTACCTGATGGTGGCCAAGGCGTTCGAGTTCCTGCTCACCGTGGGCAACGGAGTTCAGGTGACCGCCCTGGCCGGTGACCAGTACTTCAACTTCATGTTGCACCTGCTGATCATCTTCGGCGTGAGTTTCGAACTGCCGCTGCTCATCGTCGCCCTCAACCACATCGGGGTGCTGCCCTACGCACGGCTCAAGACGTGGCGGCGCGGGCTGATCTTCGCGCTCTTCGTGTTCGCCGCCTTCGCCACTCCCGGGCAGGACCCGTTCACGATGTGCGCGCTGGCCTTCGCGCTGACGCTGCTGATGGAGATCTCGATTCAGATCGCCCGCATCAGTGACAAGCGCAAGTCACGCCGCCGTCCGGACTGGTTGTCGGTGCCCGACGACGAAGCCAGCACGCTGTCGGGGACGCCGGACACGTCGTCGCTCGGCCGGACCGAACGGGTGGCGTCGCCGGGACCGATACGGTCCTCGGTACGCGACCGGGACATCTTCGACGACATCCTGTGAGCGAACTCGATCGGTTCCGGGCACGGTTGAGCTTCGGGCTCGACGGCTTTCAGGTCGATGCCTGCACGGCCCTGGAATCGGGTCACGGCGTGCTCGTGTGTGCACCCACCGGCGCGGGCAAGACGATCGTCGGCGAGTTCGCGGTGCACCTCGCGCTGGCCGCGGGGAGCAAGTGTTTCTACACCACGCCCATCAAGGCGCTCAGTAACCAGAAATACGCCGACCTGGTGGCCGTGCACGGCCGTGAGTCGGTGGGACTGCTGACCGGCGACAGTTCCATCAACTCCGACGCCCCGGTGGTCGTGATGACCACCGAGGTGGTGCGCAACATGATCTACGCCAACTCGCCGGCACTGCGCGGACTGTCCCACGTGGTGATGGACGAGGTGCACTTTCTCGCCGACCGCTTCCGCGGTGCGGTGTGGGAGGAGGTGATCCTGGGCCTCGAACCGTCGGTGCGTGTGGTGAGCTTGTCGGCGACGGTGAGCAACGCCGAGGAGTTCGGCGACTGGATCCAGACGGTACGCGGGGACACCACCGTCATCGTCGACGAGCACCGTCCGGTGCCGCTCGAGCAGCACATGCTCGTGGGCTCACGGATGTTCGACCTGTTCGACCCGCAGTCGTCGCGATCGGGCCGGCCGCAGGTGAATGGCGAGCTCAAACGCTATATCCGACACCGAATCCTGCTCGCTGACGAACGCGGCGCGGCCGGATCACGCCGCGGGAACCGGGCCGGACGCAACCAGGGGGGACGCGGACGCGCCGCCGGGACGCTGTCGCGTCCGCAACTCGTCGCGCGGCTCGACCGGGAGGCGTTGCTACCGGCGATCGGGTTCATCTTCTCCCGCGTCGGGTGCGACGCCGCACTGAGTCAGTGCCTGCGGTCGGGTCTCACCCTTCTCACCCCGGAGGAGGCCGCGGCCGTCGACGAGGTGGTGGACCGTCATCTCGACGAGATCTCACCCGCCGATGCCGACGTCCTCGGCGTCGACGAATGGCGCACGGGGCTGCGACGTGGGTTCGCCGCCCACCACGCGGGCCTGCTGCCCACCTTCCGGCACACCGTGGAGGAACTGTTCGTCCGAGGCCTGGTCCGGATGGTGTTCGCCACCGAGACCCTCGCACTCGGCATCAACATGCCGGCCCGGTCGGTGGTCCTCGAACGCCTGGTGAAATTCAACGGCGAGTCGCATGTCGACCTGACCCCGGGTGAGTTCACCCAGCTCACCGGCCGCGCCGGTCGGCGCGGCATCGACGTCGAGGGTCACGCGGTGGTGGTCTGGTCTCCCGAACTCGTGCCCGAACAGGTCGCCGGGCTCGCCGGGGCACGTACCTTTCCGCTGCGCAGCTCGTTCACCCCGGAATACAACATGGCGGTCAACCTCATCGGGCGCCTCGGAATCGACGGATCGCGGGCGCTCCTCAACCGGTCGTTCGCCCAGTTCCAGGCCGATCGTTCGGTGGTGGGGCAGGCACACAAGGTCGACGACATGTACCGGAGGCTGCGCAAACTCGACGTCGAGTTGAGCGGCGCGGCACGCGCGCGGGGCATCGAACCGGGTGCCGTGGGTGCCGGCGGTGACGTCGGTGCCGCTGCGGCAGAAGATGATCCGTATTCGGGCTTTCTCGGCTACGTGACGTTGCGGGAGGAGATCCGCCAACGCGAACGCGACCTCAAGTTCCAGAAGCGGATCAGCGCACATGAATCCACCGTGGCCGACCTCGCGGCGCTCAAGAAGGGTCACGTGATCGGGGTGCCCAACGGCAGGCATCGCGGACTGGCCGTGGTCCTCGAACCCGCGTCGCAGGCCGCCGACCCGAAACCGCTTGTGCTCAGCGAGGACGCGTGGTGCGGCCGGGTGGGGACCCGGGATTTCGTCAATCCGCCCGAGGTTCTCGGGAACATGCGTCTGCCGAAGAATCCCGATCGCCGGACCGGCCGGGGGCGGCGAGACCTCGCCTCGGCGTTGCGTTCCACCGGCCTCGAGATGCCGCGCGGGAGGCCGCGCAAACGCGCCCCCGCAGCCGACGACGCCGACCTGGTGCGACTGCGTCAGGCGCTGCGCGCGCACCCCGCCCACCGCATCGAGGGCTCCGACGACCTGTTCCGGCTGGCCGAGCAACGCAACCGCATCGTGCGTGACATCGTGTCGGCGGAACGCTCGATCGGCGAACGCACCTCGACGCTGTCGACCACCTTCGATCGCATCGTCGCGGTACTCACCGAACTCGGCTATCTGGAGGACGACGCGACCGGTGTCACGGTGACCCCGACAGGTCATTTGCTCAGCCGAATCTACAGCGAGAGCGACCTTCTGGTCACCGAGTGCATCCGCGCCGGTGTCTGGGACCGGCTCGGCCCGGCCGAACTGGCGGCCGTCGTCGCGTCGGTGGTGTTCGAATCGCGCCGGGAGAGCTTCGCCGGAGCCGACGCCATGCCGGGGAGTGTTGCGCTGCGCACGGCGATCGCCGACACCGTGCAGATCTGGCGTGCGGTGACCGCGGTGGAGACGTCCCACCGGATATCGCCCACCCGAGAACCCGACACCGGGTTCTCGGTTGCGGTGTCGCTGTGGGTGTCTGGGCGTTCGCTCACCGAATCGCTGGCCGCGGCCGGGGAACGGGGACAACTGCTGTCGCCCGGGGATTTCGTTCGATGGAACCGCCAGGTGGTCGACCTGCTCGAACAGATACGACTCGGGGTCGGAGACGACGCGCCGCTGTCGGTTCCGGCGCGGGCCGCGGTACGCGCGATCCGGCGCGGTGTGGTCGCAGCCGAACTGGGATGACGCCCGGACGGTCGGACGTTCGGGTAAGTGATTGTCGATGACGGCTGCGGTAACGTACTTCAGGCATATCGGGTCGGTGCCGTGATCGCTGCGCAGGTCGCGGCGGAACGTGTGAACCGAGCCCGGTTCGACCGTAGATCCATCGGAGAACCCAGCGGGCACCGACCGCGGCCGGGTAGAGCGGGAGACAGACCATGAGCCACCCCCATGACCCCAACAGGCCCGGCGGGCCGGACAACGAGACCGAAGTGGTCAACACCGGATCACCGACACCGCCTCCCACTCCTGCGGCCCCGCCGACCACGGCGGCCCCCCTCACTCCGCCGCCGGGAGCCCAGTCTCCCTACGGCCAGCCCCCTCAGGGCCAATCTCCCCAGGGCCAATCTCCCCAGGGCCAATCTCCCCAGGGCGGCCAATCTCCCCAGGGCCAGTCGCCCTACGGCCAGCCCGCCTACGGTCAGGCGCCGCAAGGTGCCGGCACCCCGCCCGGGTATGCCCCACAGGGCTACCAGCAGCCCCCGGCCGGCGGATACGGGCAGACCGCCGCATTCGGTTCCCAGCCGGGTCAGCCACAGGCGGGCTACGGCACCCCCGGGTCGCCGTATGCTCAGCCCGCCTATGGCGAGCAACCCGGGTACGGCCAGCAACCCGGATATGGCCAGCAACCCGGATATGGCCAGCAGCCGGGAGCCTACGGGCCCACCGGCCAGTACGGGGCCCCCGACCAGTTCGCCGCGATGTCGACGACGCCGCAACGTAAAGGGTTGCGCAACCTGTTGATCGCCGGCGGGGGCGCGCTGGTACTGATCGCGGCGATCCTGCTCATCACCGCCTTCGCATGGCCGGGATGGGCACCGAAGAACCTCGATCAGACCGCCGCGCAGAACGGCGTCAAACACGTGCTCACCAGTGACTACCAGGCCACCGACGTCAGCAACGTGAAATGCCCGTCGGGGCAGCGCGTGCGCAAGGGCGATTCGTTCACCTGCTCGGTCACCGTCGGCGGCCAGCAACAGCAGGTCAAGGTCACCTTCCTCGACGACGACGGCAAGTACGAGGTGGCCCGACCCACCAGTTGAGGCACACTCAACCGGCCGGTAGCTCCCATCCGAGGGCCGCGGCCAACCGCCCCACCGAGCCGCCGACACCGAGTTCCTCGACGAGATCGGCAAGTGCGGCCGGGTCGGCGGGCGCGCTGGGCAGATGGTCGTCGGCTCTCGACTCGACGGTCGGTGCGTCGATCCGCACGGTGACCACCGTGCGGGCCGCGTCGAGATAGTCGGCGGCCGCCAGCAACGCGCTGCGAGTGCGCGCGGTGAGCGACGTTCCGCGGTCGGTGGCCGCGGCCTCGAGCGCATCGAGGTCGCCGTACTCGCAGATCAGTTTCGCGGCCGTCTTCTCGCCGATTCCGCTCACGCCCGGCAACCCGTCGGAGGGATCGCCGCGCAGCATCGACATCTCCGCATAGCCCGTTCCGGCGCGATCGGCCGGGAGCCGGTACTTCTCGGCGACCTCCCGGGGGCCCATCAGTTCGGCCCGGGCCAGGCCTCGGCCCACATACAGCACGCGAACGGGCACCGGGTCGTCGGCGACCACCTGCAGCAGGTCGCGGTCGCCGCTGACCACCATCACCGGGTCCATCGTCTCCGCGTGGGCCAGCGTGCCGATCACATCGTCGGCCTCGCAGCCGGGGGCACCGGAGGTGGTCAGCCCGGCCGCGGCGAGCAGGTCGAGAATCATGTCGACCTGCGGGGTGAGGGTATCGGGCACCTCCTCGACGTCACCGCCGGTGCCGTGCGGCGCTTCTTCGGCCACCCGGTGCGCCTTGTACGACCCGATGAGTTCGGTGCGGAAGGCCGGACGCCAATCGAGGTCGAGGCACACCACCAGCCGGGTGGGTCGGTGCGTGGTGACCAGCGACGCGATGGTGTCCACGAAGCCGCGCACCGCATTCACCGGCCGTCCGTCGGGTGCCGTCAACTTCTCCGGGAGAGCGTGAAACGAGCGAAACCACAGGCTCGCGCCGTCGAGCAGCATCAGGGATCCGGCCATACCCACACCATGCCATCCGGGTGGGGGCCCGCGTAGGCTGCGTCCATGAGTGCCACCGGGTCCGTGCACGCGAACCGATACGAACGTTTCGAGTCGGTCGTCTACCAGCAGCGACTCGCGCGCGCGGCCGAGCTCACCGCGGCAGCCGGTCTCGACGCGCTGATCGTCTCGCCCGGCCCCGACCTGCGGTACCTCACCGGGTCGCGTGCGGACACCTTCGAACGTCTCATGGCGCTGGTGATTCCGGCGTCGGGCAACCCGCGCCTCGTGGTGGCCCGGCTCGAACTGGCATCGGTCCGCGATTCGGCCGTTTCGGAACTCGGGATCGAGGTGGACGACTGGGTCGACGGCGACGACGCCCATACTCTGGCGCTGTCGGGTCTGCCGCGCGGGTCACGCATCGCCGTGTCGGAGTCGATGCCCGCGCTGCACGTGGTGCCGTTCGCCGACCGCAACCGGGCCACCCCGACGCTGGCCACGCCGGTGCTTCGTGAACTGCGGATGATTAAGGACGACAACGAGATCGAGGCGTTGCGCCGTGCCGGGGCGGCCATCGACCGGGTGCATGCGCGGATGGGGGAGTGGCTGATGCCGGGGCGCACCGAACGTGAGGTGGCCGCCGACATCGACGCCGCGATCGTGGCGGAGGGGCACACCGGTGCCGAGTTCATCATCGTCGGGTCCGGACCCAACGGCGCCGATCCGCACCACGAGTTCTCCGACCGGGTGATCACCGCCGACGACGTCGTCGTGATCGACATCGGCGGACCGGTGGAGCCCGGCTACAACTCCGACAGCACCCGCACCTACTGCTTCGCCCCGCCGAGCGGCGAGATCGCCGACGCGTACAGCGCGTTACAACTGGCCCAGCGCGCCGCGGTGGCCGCCGTCGCGCCCGGCGTCACCGCGGAGGAGGTCGACGCAGCGGCGCGGGATGTGTTGGTGCAGGCCGGTTTCGGCGACAACTTCATCCACCGCACCGGCCACGGCATCGGCCTGTCGGTGCACGAGGAGCCCTACATCGTCAGCGGCAACACACTGACCCTGGCACCCGGAATGGCGTTCAGCATCGAACCCGGTGTGTATTTCCCGGGGTCGTGGGGAGCGCGCATCGAGGACATCGTGGTGGTCACCGATGATGGCTGCGCATCGCTGAACACCCGCCCGCATGACCTCGTCGTGCTCTGAGCGCCCCGATCAGGAGTCCAGCAGCGTACGCGAACCCAATACTCTGGCGACCCCGATCTCGATGACCACACGCCGCGGATTGGGCCGCGGCTCGCGATAGCGTACCGCGTATCGACGCTCGGCATCGGCCACCCGATCGGGGTCGCGTCGCACCACCGCGGGACCCTCCAGGGTGATCCACCGGGGGCCGTCGACGTGGGTCACCGCACCGTAGCCCGCACGTTCCACGTTGCGTACCTTCTGATTTCCGTCGGTGGTGATCACCCGCGCGAGCCCGTTGTCGGGGTCGTAGGTGAAACCCACCGCCACCACATGCGGGGTGCCGTCGGCGCGCGTGGTGGCCAGCGTTGCCAGGTGACGTTCGGTCAGGAACTGCAGCGCACCGGGGGACAGCACGGAGGTGGTTGGCATGCTGACATACTGCACACATGGCGAACACTCGGCACATCGACCCCGGTGCCATCGTGGTGTTCGGCGGCCGAAGTGAGATCGGACTGCAGGTGGCACGCCGCCTCGCCGCCGGGCGCACCGTGGTGCTCGCGGCACGCCGGCCCGACGACCTGGTCGAGGAGACGGCGACGCTGAACGCCGCCGGGGCCACCGAGGTGATCGCCGTCGCGTTCGACGCCGACGACACCGACACCCACACCGCGCTGGTCGATCGCCTGATCGCCGATCACGGACCGATCGCCGTTGCCATCGTTGCCTTCGGCATTCTCGGCGATCAGCAACGGGCCGAACACGACGTCACCCACGCACTGCAGATCGCGCACACCGACTACGTCGCGCAGATCAGTGTGCTCACACCACTGGCCAACGCGATGCGCGCGCAGGGATCGGGCACCATCATCGTGTTCTCGTCGATCGCCGGGGTGCGGGTGCGCCGCGCCAACTACGTGTACGGCTCGACGAAGGCGGGACTCGACGGCTTCGCCGGCGGCCTGGCCGACGCCCTGCACGGCAGCGGGGTGCGATTGCTGCTGGCCCGTCCCGGTTTCGTGATCGGTCACATGACCGCGGATCTGATGGCCGCGGGCACGCCACCGGCGCCCATGTCGGTGACCGCCGATCAAGTCGCCGACGCAGTGGTACGGGCGTACCGCAAGGGCCGGGGCGAGGTGTGGATTCCCACGGCCTTGCGGCCGGTGGCGTTCGCCATGCGTCTGATGCCGCGCGCGATCTGGCGTCGGCTGCCACGATGACCGTCGATCAGCCGATCTCCACCCGCTTCGTCGTCGTCGGGATCGGCGCGGACGGGTGGAGCGGACTGTCGGAACGGGCGCGAACGGAGTTGCGTGGCGCGTCGGTCATCTACGGGTCACGGCGTCAGCTCGATCTGATCGAACGCGTCGACGCCGAGGTGATCTGCTGGCACACCCCGATGTCGACCCACCTGGCGTCGGTGCTCGCCGAGCACATCCGGCCGGTGGTGCACATCCTCGCCAGCGGCGACCCCATGTTCCACGGTGTCGGCAGCTCGGTGGTCAAATCGGTGGGTGCGCAACGTGTCACGGTGATCCCCGCGGTGTCCAGTGTGAGTCTCGCGTGCGCGCAGCTCGGGTGGGACCTGGTGGACACCCGGGTCATCACCACCCTGCGCGGCGACGTGCACTCGGTGATCCCCGAACTCGCCGACGGCCGGCGCCTGCTGGTACTGAGCCGTGACGGGCACACCCCGGCCCAACTCGCCGAGGTCGTGACGGCGCAGGGATTCGGCTGGTCGACGCTGACGGTGCTCGAACAGCTCGGCGGCCCCCGGCAGACTGTGGTGGAAGGACTCGCCCGCAGTTGGCGCCACCACGACCTCGACCCGTTGAACATCGTCGCGATCGCGTGCATCGGGCCTCGCGGCAGCAATGCGCCCGGACGTGGCGACGATGAGTTCACCCACGACGGACAGATCACCAAGTCGCCGGTGCGGGCGCTGACGGTCGCCGCACTCCGGCCCGGTGGCCCACAACTGCTGTGGGACATCGGTTCTGGATCGGGCAGCGTCGCCATCGAATGGCTGCGGGCCGATCCCGCCGGGCACGCCATCGCCTTCGAACGCCACACCGGCCGCGCCGGCCGCATCGCCGAGAACGCGCACCGGCACGGCGTGTGCGGCGCACTGTCGGTGCGTGGCGAGGTGCCCGCGGCGCTCGCCGCAGCCCCGGACCCCGACGCCGTCTTCATCGGCGGAGGTCTGGACGAGGAGGTGATGGCCACCGCGTGGGAGGCGTTGCTCGAGGGCGGGACGATGGTCGTCAACGCGGTGACCGTCGAGTCGCAGCAACAGCTCACCGCCTGGCATCGCGCCCACGGCGGTGTGCTGCGCCGCATCTCGATCGAGACGGTGGAACCGCTCGGGTCGATGACCACCTGGCGGCCCGTGCTGCCGATCGTGCAGTGGATCGCCGAGAAGCCGTGACCGTCTACTTCATCGGCGCCGGACCGGGCGCCCACGACCTGATCACCCTGCGGGGTGCCCGCATCCTGGGCGAATGCCGAACCTGCCTCTACGCGGGATCGCTGGTGCCCGCCGAGATGCTGCAGGCGTGTCCGGCCGATGCGGTGCTCATCGACACCGCCCGGATGCCGCTGGCCGAGATCATCGGTCACATCGAGACCGCCCATCGTGCCGGGCACCACGTGGCGCGCCTGCACTCCGGCGACATCTCGCTGTATTCGGCGTTCGCCGAACAGCATCGCGCGCTACAAGAGCGGGGCATCGACGTCGAGATCGTGCCCGGAGTGCCCGCGTTTGCCGCCGCGGCCGCGGCCCTGGATACTGAACTGACCGTGCCCGGGGTGGCGCAGAGCCTACTGATCACCCGGGTGTCGACGCTGTCCACCGACATGCCGCCCGGCGAGGAACTCGACCGACTCGCGGCCACCGGGATCACCCTCGCCCTGCATCTCGCCGCCCACCGAACCGCGGAACTCGTCGAGGTGCTGACGCCGCACTACGGCCCCGACTGCCCGACGGCAACGGTCGCGTTCGCCTCGCGACCCAACCAGCAGATCGTGCGATGTACCCTGTCGGAGCTTCCGAAATCTCTGTCCGACAGCGGCATTCGGCGCACCGCCGTCATTCTTGTCGGACCGGTGCTGGGTTCGTCGGACCAGCGCACACCCACCGACAGCTATCTTTACTCCCACGCCCGGATGGCTGCGTTGCGTGCCGACCCCGCCACGCACAGGGATCACCCGTGACCGCGCAGGTGCTGCTGCTCGGCGGTACCAGCGAGGCACGCGAGCTCGCGGGTCGGCTGGATGGACGGGGGATCGGGGTGATCAGCTCACTCGCCGGCCGGGTCGCCGACCCCCGACTGCCGGTCGGGGAGGTCCGCATCGGAGGTTTCGGCGGGATCTCCGGGCTGCGGGAATGGTTGCGCGAGCACGACATTGCCGCGATCGTCGACGCCACCCACCCGTACGCCACCACCATCAGCGCCCACGCCGTCGCGGCAGCCACGGCCACCGGCACACCGCTGCTCCGGTTGCGGCGACCCGCCTGGACGCCCGGACCCGACGACGCGTGGCATGTGGTGCCGACCATCGCCGACGCGGCCGACGAGGTCGACCGGAGTGGCGGGCGCGTCTTTCTCACCACCGGCCGTCAGGATGTGGGCGCGTTCACCGAGATCACGTCCGCCTGGTTCCTGATCCGGGTGGTCGACGCACCCGACACCGCACTGCTGCCCGCCCATCATCGGCTGCTGAGGTCGCGCGGACCCTACCGCGCCGACGACGAGGCCACGCTGATGCGCACGCACCGAGTGGACACACTGGTCACCAAGAACAGCGGCGGCGCGCTCACCCGAGGCAAACTCGACGCGGCCCGGCACCTCGGGGTGCGGGTGATCATGATCGACCGTCCCGACGAAACCGGTGGCGAACCAACCGTTTCCGATGCCGATGCGGCCGCCGACTGGGTCACGGCCACACTGGCGGACCGGCATGTCGAACGGGCCTGAGTCGCTCGTCAGCCGTCGTGGTGGCGCGGGGTGAACACCAGCCGCCCCCCGGCACGCTCGACGACGCGGGTGGCCGAGGATCCGACGATGATCATCGTGCGCATGTCCACCGACGCCGGGTCCAACTCGCCGACCGTGGTGACCTGCAGGTCCTGTTCGGGACCTCCCACGTCGCGTCCGAGGATCAGCGTCCGGTCGGCGGACACGGTGTCGATCAGGATCTCTCGTAGCCGCGGCACCTGCCAGGTGCGGCTGCGCGATCCCGGGTTGTAGATCGCCACCACGAGGTCGGCGCCCACGGCAGACCGGATGCGTTCGGCGATCACATCCCACGGTTTGAGCCGGTCGGACAGCGAGATCACCGCGAAGTCGTGACCCAGCGGTGCGCCCACCGCCGCGGCCACGGCCGTCGCTGCGGTCACCCCGGGCACCACGCGTACCGGCACGTCGGTCCACCGCGCTTCGGCGGCCACCTCGGCGACGGCCGAGGCCATCGCGAACACTCCCGGATCGCCCGACGACACCACTGCCACCCGCGCACCGCGTGAGGCGAGATCGAGCGCGAACTCGGCGCGCTCGGCCTCCACCCGGTTGTCGCTGGCGTGCACGCGTTGCCCCGGGCGCGGTGTCAGCCGTGCCAGATACGTCTTGTACCCCACCAGATCGGTGGCCGCGGCGAGCTCGGCACGCACCTGCGGCGTGGTCTGATCGGCCGCTCCCGGGCCCAGACCCACCACCACCACCTCACCTGATGTGGCAACGGAAGACGGGGTGGCGAACCGCGGATTGTTGCGACGACCGGGCACCACGACCATCGAGAAGTAGGGGACCTGCGCGGGATCGACCTCACCGACCGGGGCGACGCGCTGCACCGCGGTGGATGCCCGCTCGACGTACCAGGCCTCGTCGAGGCGACCCGCGCGCGTCAGCGCTTCGCGCACGGTCGCGAACGTCCTGCCGAGTTTGAGAACGGCGATCGCGTCCGCACCGGCGAACAGCGCGATCAGTTCGTCCGGGGGCAATGTCCCGGGAACCACCGTGAGGGTCTCGTCGCCCTCCACCAGCGGGATACCGACCGCGGCCGACGCCGCGCTCACCGACGTCACACCGGGCACGATCTCGGCGGGGAACTCGGCGGCGAGCCGTTTGTGCATGTGCATGTACGAGCTGAAGAACAGCGGATCTCCCTCCGCGAGCAGGCACACGTCGCGGCCGGCCCGCAGGTGCGCGGCGAGCCGCTGCGCCGACTGCTCGTAGAAGTCGTCGAGGGCCCCGCGATAGCCGCCGGGATGATCGGTGGTCTCCGTGGTCACCGGATACATCAGGCGTTCCTCGATCTGCCCGTCCCGCAGGTAGGGCGCCGCCACCGCGCGGGCGATGCTGTTGCCATGGCGCGCACAGTGATACGCGATCACCTCGGCGTCACCGATCACGCGGGCGGCCTTGACGGTGACCAGTTCGCTGTCGCCGGGACCCAGCCCGACGCCCCAGAGTGTGCCGGGTGGGGAAGAGTGCACGGGTGTGGTCATCGGACGCTCATTCCTGCGGGCTGGCCAGCGCATTGAGCGCGGCGGCGGTGATCGCCGATCCGCCCCGGCGCCCGGTCACCGTGATGAAGTCGAGGTCGGTGCGCGCGGCCAGGGCGGCGCACGATTCGGCTGCCCCGACGAACCCGACGGGTGCGCCCACGATGGCCGCGGGGCGGGGGGCGCCCGCATCGATCAGGTCGAGCAGGGCGAACAGCGCGGTGGGCGCGTTGCCGATGGCCACCACGGAGCCGGCCAGCCGGGGCAACCAGAGGTGCACCGCAGCCGCGGTACGGGTGGTCTGCAGGCGTTCGGCGAGATCGGGGACGCCCGGATCGTGCAGCAGGCACAGCACCTCGTTGTCGGCGGGCAGCCGGCGCCGGGTGACACCGGCGGCCACCATGGTGGCGTCGCAGAAGATGGGCGCCCCGCCGCGCAGCGCCGCGCGCGCCGCCCGAACCACTCCGGCGGTGGCCACCACATCGTGGGGGAGGTCGGTTTGCCCGCAGGCGTGGATCATCCGAACCACCACACCGGCGACGTCATCGTCGAACGCCGACAGATCCGATTCGGCGCGGATCATCGCAAAGGACTGTCGGTAGATGGCAGCGCCGTCGCGCAGGTACTCGGTCATCGTGGTCTCACCCTAGACACCGCTCACGGTGCCGGAGCCCGGCGGTATCCACCGGGTGACGCCTCCACGCGGATGTGCGGCCGTTTCGGCGACCCGCATCCGCGGTCGCATCCCACCCAGTGCTCGCGCGCGGTCACCGGCTCACCCGACTCCACCCTGGCGGTGACGTCGGCGCGGACCGGCGCGAGCGATCGCGCACACCCCGGCGCGCCCACACAGCAGGTGATCCGGGCCCACGGTGATGCGGCGTCGAAGATGAGGCCCATCGGGGCCAGCACCCGCACCACGGTGTCGGCGACGCCCTCGCCGAGGTCACCGATGAGGATCTCGCGGTGCGGGGTGATGATGATGGGCGCCCCGATGGCCGCCAGGAACTCACCGAGCCGCGCCGGGAGCCTGCCGTGCGCCACCACGGCACCGAGGAGCACGCGGCCGTCGTCCTGGTCGAACCAGCCGACGATGGGGCTGTCGGATGACCGGCCCTCAGGCACCGCCCCGTCGGACTGCGGCCCATCGGGCACCTGTCCGACGACGGGATCGAGACGACCGCGAACACGGTCGAGCAGGACGCGCCGGGGCTGCTCGGCGAGGTCGGCGACGCGCCACGCGGAGGAGTCGATGTCGGTGAGGTCGTGTGCGACGTCGAGCAGGGCTGGGGCCACCGAGTCGATAGCCGGCACCGATCCCACCGGTTCGCCGTCGACGATCACGTCGAAGCGCACCTCGCCGGTGCCGATCCGTCGGGCTGCGGCCGCGACGTCGGGACGGCCGCCGACGATGTCGCCGCGTCCGTCGTCGAGACCGAACAGGAACCGGCCGGACAAACCCGCGAGTGCGGAGTCGGCGCGCAGCCGTTCGTCGAGGTCGGTGGCCAGCGGCCGGACGTCGACGTGTCCGCCGATCCGCCCGGTCAGTGGGCTCACCTCGATGTTGCGCGCCTTCTCATGGCTCGAACTGGGCACCAGCCCGGTCGCGGCGATCGCCGCGCCCGCACCCTCGACGTCGGAAATCCCGCGGATCTGGAGATTGCCCCGCGCGGTCAATTCGAGGTGACCGTCGCCGAAGGACGCGGCCACGTCGGCCAGGGTGTGCAACTGCTCGGACCCGATTGCTCCCCCGACCAGGCGAATCCGTGCCACCGCGCCATCGGCCGCGGGATGTGGGCTGAACACGCCCGGGCATCGGTCGCGGACGGAGCGGGCGTCGGGGGCACTCACCGTTTCAGCCTACGGCGGGTTCTGGTGGGGGTGGTCGCTGCACTAGGCTGAGCGCACACGAGGTGTGCGGAAGCCGGTGCGATTCCGGCGCGGTCGCGCCACTGTGACGCGGGACCGTTCATCGTGTCTCGCGGAGCCAGACCCGTCACCTCGTATCCCCGAGTTCCGCGATATCACCGTCCGGGCGCGACATCCCGGTGAGGAGTGCCGATGATTCTGCTGTTGTCGACGTCGGATACCGACCTGATCACCGCGGACGCGTGCGATGCGCCCTACCGCGTGGCCAACCCGTCGCGGCTGCTTCTCGACGACGTACCGGCCATGGTCGCCGCCGCGGATCTCACCATCGTCCGCATCCTCGGCGGCCGGCGGGCCTGGGAGGAAGGGCTCGACACGGTGCGCTCGGTCGGCACACCGGTGGTGGTGCTTTCCGGTGAACAGCAGCCCGACCCGGATCTGATGGCTCTCTCGACGGTGCCGGCCGGGGTGGCCGCCGACGCGCACAACTATCTCGCCTTCGGCGGCGTCCCGAATCTGGTGAACCTGCACAACTTCTTGTCCGATACGGTGCTGCTCACCGGTCTGGGTTTCGAACCGCCCGCGCAGACGGCCGAATGGGGCGTCCTCGAACGGGATGCCGCCGACCTTCCCGACGACGCACCGGTCATCGGCGTGCTCTACTACCGGGCGCAACACCTCGCGGGCAACACCCGCTACGTCGACGCACTCTGCGCGGCCGTCGAAGCGCGGGGGGCGCGGGCGCTGCCGATCTTCTGCGCGTCGCTGCGCACGGCGCCCGACGATCTTCTCGACCTGCTCGGCACCGCCGACGCGCTGGTGGTGACCGTACTCGCGGCCGGCGGCGCCACCCCCGCAACCGCGTCGGCCGGCGGCGACGACGACGCCTGGAACATCGAACGTCTCGCCGCACTCGACATCCCGATCCTGCAGGGACTGTGCCTCACCGGCCCGCGTGCCGAGTGGGCCGACGGTGACGACGGGCTGTCCCCCCTCGACGTCGCCACCCAGGTGGCGGTACCCGAGTTCGACGGCCGCATCATCACGGTTCCGTTCTCGTTCAAGGAGTTCGACGACAACGGGCTGCCCTGGTATCAGCCCGACACCGAGCGATGCGCACGCGTCGCCGGCATCGCGATCGCGCACGCCCGCCTACGGCGCATCCCCACGGCACGACGGCGGGTGGCCATCCTGCTGTCGGCCTATCCCACCAAGCACGCCCGCATCGGCAACGCGGTGGGTCTCGACACGCCGCGCAGCCTGCTGCGGCTGTTGCAGGCGATGCGTGCCGCGGGCTACGACATCGGCCCCGACTCCGGCACCGGCGCCATTCCCGGCCTCGCCGAGGATGATTCGGACGCGCTGATCCATGCCATCGTCGATGCCGGCGGTCAGGATCCGGACTGGCTGACCGAGGAAACGCTGGCCGCCAACCCGATCCGGGTGGGCGCCGAGGACTATCGCCGATGGTTCGCCACCCTCCCCGACGGCCTACGGACCGCCGTCGAGGAGCACTGGGGTCCAGCCCCCGGCGAGCTCTTCGTCGACCGATCCGGCCGCGACGACGGCGAAATCGTGGTGGCGGCACTGACATTCGGCAACATCGCGATCATGGTGCAGCCGCCGCGTGGCTTCGGCGAGAACCCGGTGGCGATCTACCACGACCCCGATCTGCCGCCGTCGCACCACTATCTGGCCTCCTATCGGTGGCTGGCCGGCCGCACCGGAGACGAGTCCGACATCCCCGGCTTCGGGGCCGACGCCGTGGTGCATGTCGGCAAGCACGGCAACCTGGAGTGGCTGCCCGGAAAGACCCTGGGCATGTCGGCCGACTGCGGGACCGACGCGGCACTGGGCGATCTACCGCTGATCTACCCGTTCCTCGTGAACGACCCGGGGGAGGGGACCCAGGCGAAACGTCGCGCGCACGCCGTGCTCGTCGATCACCTCATCCCGCCGATGGCCCGCGCGGACAGCTACGGCGACATCGCCCGCCTCGAGCAGCTGCTCGACGAGCACGCGAACATCTCCACCCTCGATCCGGCGAAGCTGCCCGCCATTCGGCAGCAGATCTGGACACTGCTCACCGCCGCCAAGATGGATCACGACCTCGGGCTCGCGGAGCGGCCCGACGAAGACGTGTTCGACGACATGCTGCTGCACGTGGACGGCTGGCTCTGCGAGATCAAGGACGTGCAGATCCGCGACGGACTCCACGTTCTCGGTGAACCGCCCGTCGACGACGCCGAGGTCGACCTGGTGCTGGCGATGCTGCGGGCCCGGCAGTTGTGGGGCGGCACCGCGGCGCTGCCTGGCCTGCGCGAAGCACTCGGACTCGTCGAGAACGCCGAGACCCCGCGCACCGAGGTCGACGCCGTCGAACACACCGCCCGCGAACTGGTCGCCGCCTGCGCGAAGGGGGAGTGGGGCGAGAACGCGGTGGCCGACGCCGCCGCCGGTCATCCGCCCGCGGTGCGCGACGTGCTCGAGTTCGCGGCCACCGAGGTGGTTCCGCGTCTGCGGCAGACCCGGCAGGAGATCCCGCAGGTCCTGCACGCCCTCGACGGCGGGTTCATCCCGGCCGGACCGAGTGGCTCGCCGTTGCGCGGCCTGATCAACGTGCTGCCCACCGGCCGCAACTTCTACTCCGTCGACCCCAAGGCGGTGCCCTCGCGGCTGGCCTGGGAGACCGGGCGGGCCATGGCCGACAGCCTCCTCGAACGTTATCTGCGTGATCACGGGGAGTATCCCGCGTCGGTGGGTTTGTCGGTGTGGGGGACCAGCGCCATGCGTACCTCGGGTGACGACATCGCCGAGGTGCTCGCGCTGCTCGGCGTGATGCCCGTGTGGGACGAGGCCTCGCGGCGGGTGCGCGACCTCGAACTGATCGACCTCACCGAACTCGGCCGTCCGCGCATCGACGTCACGGTCCGGATCTCCGGCTTCTTCCGGGATGCCTTTCCCCACGTGGTCACGATGCTCGACGACGCGGTGCGTCTGGCCGCCGGCGCCGACGAACCCGCCGCACAAAATCACGTCGCCGCGCACACCGCCGCGGCACTGGCCGAACACGGCGACGCCCGCCGCGCCACCACGCGCATCTTCGGGTCCAAACCCGGCACTTACGGCGCGGGTCTGTTGCAGCTGATCGATTCGCGGGACTGGCGCACCGATGACGACCTCGCCCGCGTCTACACCGAGTGGGGCGGCTACGCGTACGGCCGGGAACTCGACGGTGTCGCCGCGGTAGACGACATGCGCTCGGCCTACACACGGATCGCGGTGGCCGCCAAGAACACCGACACCCGTGAACACGACATCGCCGACTCCGACGACTACTTCCAGTACCACGGCGGCATGGTGGCCACGGTGCGAGCGCTCACCGGACGTTCGCCGGAGGCTTACATCGGCGACTCCACCCGCCCCGATGCGGTGCGCACGCGCACCCTGTCGGAGGAGACGAGCCGGGTGTTTCGTGCCCGGGTGATCAACCCACGCTGGATCACCGCCATGCAGCGGCACGGATACAAGGGGGCGTTCGAGATGGCCGCCACCGTCGACTACCTGTTCGGCTACGACGCCACCACCGGAGTGGTGGCCGACTGGATGTACGAGAAGCTCACCGAGTCGTACGTGCTCGACGAACGCAACCAGGAGTTCATGAACCAGTCGAACCCCTGGGCCCTGCACGGCATCGCCGAACGGCTTCTCGAAGCGGTCGAGCGCGACATGTGGGAGCAACCGCCCGCGGAGATGCTCGACCAGTTGCGCGCGGTGTACGTGCAGGCAGAAGGTGAGATCGAGGACCGCACCGGCTGACGACGCGCGTCGTCCGGGAGCGAGTGGAGCAAAATCGCGCCGTCGTTCGTTACACAGGGAAGAATGAACGGATCCGGACGAAACGGCCGTCGCAACGGGGCGGCCACGCCGGATCGGAGAAAGGCAACAACGACCATGCGATTCCCCTACGCACTCGTCTACCTGGTGCTCGAGATCGCCGTCTTCGTCGCGCTGGTCATGACGCTCGGCATCGCCTGGGCCGTCCTCATCACGATTCTGGCCACCTTCTTCGGCTTCCTCATGCTGCGGTGGCAGGGCCGTAAGGTCTTCGCCGAATTGCGCAAGGCCTCACGTAACGAGGTGGACGCGCGCGGCCCTCTCGTCGACACCGCGGTGGTCGGCGCATCGTCGGTTCTGCTCATCGTCCCCGGCCTGGTCTCCACGGTGTTGGGCACTCTGCTGCTCATCCCCGGGGTCCGCACGGCCGTCCGCCCGCTCGTCGTCGCCATGGGCACCCGCACGATGATGAAATCGATGGACCGTGCCGGCCTCTACGCCACCGGTCTCTACCGCGACCGCACCGTGATCGACGGAACCGTGATCGACGGCGACACCGTCGCGACGAGCTTCACCGATCCTGGTGACGCCCGGGGATCGGCCACCCCGCAACTGCCGCGGGGGCACTGAATCCCTGACCAGCCCGACAGGGCAGACTGAACACTCGTGGCAACCGAACTGCTCCTGCGCGGTGCCGTTTACTCACCTTCCGCGCCCGACGCCACCGCGATGGCGGTGACCGACGGCGTCGTCACCTGGGTCGGCGCCGACGACGTCGGGCGAACCCTGCATCCCGACGCGACGGTCACCGACCTCGACGGTCGCTTCGTCGCACCCGGGTTCGTCGACTCGCATGTGCATGTCACCTCCACCGGACTCGCGCTGCTCGGCCTGACACTCAACGACGCCACCGATCGCCGCGATTGCTTAGGGCGGCTGGCGGCCGCCACCGCCGACGCCGCCGACGGTGACCTGATCTGGGGACTCGGCTGGGACGATTCGACATGGGCGGCAACCGATCCCGCCGACCGCACACACCCGAGCACCGCCGACATCGACGCGGTGGTCGGCAACAGGCCGGTCTACCTCGCGCGGGTCGACGAGCATTCGGCGCTCGCCTCCACCGCCCTGCGCCGCCTCGTCCCCGACCTGGAATCGGCTGCCGGGTTCGACCCGGACGGCCCACTGATCGCCGACGCCCACCACCTGGTGCGCACCATGGCGTGGCAACTGGTCACCCCGGCGATGCGCACCCGGGCGCAACGGTGCGCCCTCGATGCGGCTGCGGCCGCCGGCGTGGTGGCCGTCCACGAGAACGGTGGCCCCGAGATCAGCGGCCTCGACGACTTTCTCGCGCTCGCCGACCTCGACCATCCGGTGCAGGTGCGACGCTATTGGGGGCAGGCGGTCGAAAACGCCGAACACGCACACGAACTGATGGCCATCACCGGGGCCGATGCGCTCGGCGGCGATCTGTTCATCGATGGCGCGATTGGTTCGCACACCGCGTGGCTCACGCGGCCCTACACCGACGAACCCGATGTCGGGGGCATCTCTTTCCTGGGATACGACGACATCCACCGCCATCTCCACGCCTGCACCGTGGCCGGTGTGCAGGCCGGTTTCCACGTGATCGGTGACGCGGCAACCGAAGCTGTGGCCGCGGCATTGGACGCACTGGCCGCGGAGTTGGGCACCCCGGCCGTCGCCGCACGCGCGCACCGCCTCGAGCACGCCGAGATGGTGTCAGCCGCACACGCGCAGGTTCTGGGTCGGTGCGGTGTGATCGCGTGCATGCAGCCGGGTTTCGACGCCGTGTGGGGAGGCCCGGGGGACCTGTACGCGCAGCGGCTGGGCGCTGAGCGGGGCGCCTCCCTCAACGATTTCGCGACCATGGCGAAGGCCGGTGTGGCCTTGGCGTTCTCCTCGGATTCACCCGTGACTCCCATCGATCCCTGGGCCGTGGTGCGTGCCGCTGTCCACCACCACCAGCCGCGCAGCGCGATCTCGGCTCGTGCCGCGTTCGCCGCCTGCACCCGCGGCGGGTGGCGGGCCGGGGCGGTCAACGACGGCGTCACCGGCACGCTGGTTCCGGGGGCCCCCGCCAGCTATGCGGTGTGGGAGGTCGACGAACTCGTCGTCGCCGGGTCGCACGCCGACGTGCAGCGCTGGTCGTTGGACCCGCGGTCCCGCGTACCCGCGCTGCCCGATGTCTCCCCGGGAGCCGACCTGCCCCGCTGTGTGCGGACGGTGCATCGCGGCCGGGAGCTGTATCGCGGGGCGGGCTGGTGACGGGCGACTCCGATACTGCTGCGCAGCGGGTCGGCGGCGGCACCCGTGTGCACGAGCCGGATCTGCCCGGACCCGCCGAGCGCGGCGACACATCCGCCCACGGTCGATGGACCGTGTGGTCGGTGCGTACTGTCGCCGCACTACTCGGCGGATTGGCGATGTGGTCGGCATTTCCGCCGCGCAACTGGTGGTTCATGGCGGTCGTGTCACTCGGTGTGTTGTTCGCGGTGCTCGGTGCGGGCGCCGTGCGTGTCCGCACCGGCGCGTGGCTGGGTTTCGTCTTCGGCGCCGGATTCTTCATCCCGTTGCTGCCGTGGATCGGCGTGTACGTCGGCCCGCTGCCGTGGATCGCGCTGTCCTTGGTGATGGCCGGCTATCTGGCGCTGTTCGGTGTGGTGGCGGTGACCACCATGCGTCTGCCGTTCCCGCCCGTCTGGTTCGCGCTGTCGTGGGTGACGATCGAGGCCCTGCGGTCGTCGTTTCCCTTCGGCGGATTCCCCTGGGGCCGCACGGCGTTCAGTCAGGTCGACGGACCGTTGTTGCCGCTCGCCTCAGTACTCGGCGCCCCGGGGGTGTCGGCTGCGGTGGCCCTCTTCGGTGCGTCGTTGGCCTGGCTGGTCCTCCTTCTCCTCCGACGCGTCGCCCACGGATACCGGACCCCCGCCCGGGTGGCCGCTCTCGCGGTCGTGTTGGCGCTCGTCGGGCCGATCGCGGCGATCGCGCTGACCCCCGACACCGTGGACCGCAACGTGTCGTCGGCCTCGGTGCAGGTAGCCGCGATCCAGGGCAACGTGCCGCGCCTGGGACTGGACTTCAACGCCCAGCGCAGGGCCGTTCTCGACAACCATGTCCGAGAGACGCTGGCACTGGCTGCCAAGGTGCGTTCGGGACGAGTCGAACAGCCCGATTTCGTCGCATGGCCGGAGAACGCGTCGGACATCTCGCCGCTGACAAACCCCGACGCCGCTCAGGAGATCACCGACGCGTCCGAGGCGATCAACGCCCCGATCCTGGTGGGCACCCTGCTGATGAACGCGGACGGCCGGCCCACCAACACGGTGCTGGTGTGGGACGGCGAGCGGGGACCGGTCGCGCGGTACGACAAGCACATCGTCCAGCCGTTCGGCGAGTATCTACCGTGGCGACCCTTCTTCCGCATGTTCTCGTCGTATGCCGACATGGCCGGCAACTTCCGTCCGGGAGCGGGGTCGTCGGTGCTCGACGTGCCCGGTCGCTCCGGAAAGGTGCAGGTGGGCGTGTCCACCTGCTGGGAGGTGGCCTTCGATCGTTCGGCCCGCACCGCCGTCGAGCAGGGTGCGCAACTGCTCTACGTGCCCACCAACAACGCCACCTTCGGCCGCACCGACATGACCTATCAGCAACTGGCGATGTCGCAGTTCCGGGCGGTCGAACACGGACGAGCGGTTGTCGTCGCAGCCACCAGCGGGGTCAGTGCGATCATCGAACCCGACGGTTCGATCTCGGCCGAGTCGGGGATCTTCACCCCGGCGATCCTCAGTCACCGGTTACCGTTGCATTCGTCGAAAACGCTGGCCACGACCCTGGGACCGTGGCCGCAGGTGCTTGCCGTACTCGCGACGATCGCGGCGCTTTTGGTGCTGGTGGCGCGGCGTTATAGGTTCACCTTCAAGCCTTTCGGGGGTTCGCGACGCACGCCGGACCCGCGAAAGCGGACAGGCGAGAAGTCGGAGGACATCGGTGACAGCGGACAATGATGCATCGGCGGGAACGGCGGTTCCCGATCCGCTCGTGGCGGCGGACGGAAACGGCGCCCTCGTCGTCATCCCGACGTTCAATGAACGCGATAATCTTCCGCTCATCATCGCTCGCCTGCAGAAGGCACTGAGTGGCATCCATGTGCTGGTTGTCGACGATTCGAGTCCCGACGGCACCGGCGAGGTGGCCGATGAACTCGCCGAAGCCGACGACGCGCATCGCATCCACGTGCTGCACAGGCTCGAGAAGGACGGCCTGGGCAAGGCATATCTGGCGGGATTCGCGTGGGGCCTCAAACGTGAGTACGAGGTGATCATCGAGATGGATGCCGACGGCAGCCACGCGCCCGAGCAGCTCTACCGGCTGCTCGACGCGGTCAATGCGGGCGCCGACCTGGCGATCGGCTCGCGGTACGTGCCCGGCGGCAAGCTGGTGAACTGGCCCCGACACCGCGAAGTGCTCTCCCGCGGAGCCAACACCTACGCGCGCCTGGCCCTGGGCTCCAAGGTCAAGGACATCACCGCGGGCTACCGGGCCTACCGTCGCAAGGTGTTGGAGAGCATCGGACTGGAGACGGTGGAGTCGGCCGGATACTGCTTCCAGATCGATCTCGCCTGGCGGACCATCCGCGCCGGTTTCGATGTCCGTGAGGTGCCCATCACCTTCACCGAACGCGAGATCGGTACTTCCAAGATGAGTGGCGGCGTGATGGGAGAGGCGTTCTTCATGGTGGCCCGCTGGGGAATCGACAACCGTCTGACCCAACTCGGCATCAAACGGTCCTGAACGTCGACAACACGTCACCTGGGCGACAGAAAACCGGGGTGGAGCCATCGGCTCCACCCCGGTTCTGTGATGTCGTTGCGTCGTGATCGCGCAGCGGGTCAGCTACTGATCCCCCTGCGGCGTTGTTTGAGCAGGTCGAGACGCTCATTCAACAGCACGTCGAGTTCTTCCTCGCTGCGCCGCTCCAGCAACATGTCCCAGTGGGTGCGGGGGGGCTTGCCCTTCTTCTCCTCGGGCTCGGCCCCCTCGAGCAGAGTGCCCTCCATGCCGTTCTTGCACGGCCACTTCGACGGCACCTCGGCGTCGTCGGCGAAGGGCACGTCAAAGATCTCGCCGTTGTCGGTGCGGTACTGCACGATGCGACGTGGCGCGAGATCGTGATCACGGTCGGTCTCATAACTCACCGCACCGAGGCGGCTACCACGAAGTACCCGATCTGCCATGCCGGTGTCCTCTCCCTTGACTTTGAACACATCTATTCTACGCGCCTGAACCGGGTGTCTCGGACATCTCCGGGTACGGTCGGGTGGTGACCCCCATTCGACCCACCTCTGCGGCGCGCAAACCGTACAACTGTGCGTGGTGCGGGCAGAGCATGGTCGACTCCGAGATGGGACGGCGACGCAAGTACTGCAAGCGGTCGTGCCGCCAGCGCGCCTACGAACAGCGAGCGCTCACCGAGGGCACCGCCATCCCCGCCGACGCCCTCATCCTCACCCGGGCAGAGGTCGACGGCCTCGGCGACCGACTATTCGCACTGCGGTGTGCGACCGAGGATCTGGCCACCGCGGTGGTCGAGCGGGCCTCCCACGACACGCTCACCGTGCTGGCCGACGAGGTGCTCACCCTCGCGCGAGAAGCCGAACGGCTCCGGTGATCATCCGCACCTTCGGACTGTCCACTCTGGTGACGGTCCTGGCGCTGGTCGTCGCCTACTTCTATGGCGGCTGGGAGGCCCTGGTGCTGTGCGCCATCCTCGGCGTTCTGGAGGTCTCGCTGTCGTTCGACAACGCGGTCATCAACGCCACGGTCCTCGAACGGATGAGCGCGTTCTGGCAGCGCATGTTCCTCACCGTCGGCGTGGTGATCGCGGTGTTCGGGATGCGTCTGCTGTTCCCGCTGCTCATCGTCTGGATCACGGCCGGCCTCGACCCGGTCGAGGCATTTCGGCTGGCGATGAATCCGCCGCCGGGCGACGCCGCCTATTTCTCCGACGGCAGTCCGAGCTACGAGACCATTCTCACCGAGGCGCACCCGCAGATCGCGTCGTTCGGCGGCATGTTCCTGTTGATGTTGTTCCTCAACTTCGTGTTCAGCGACCGCGAGATCACCTGGTTGTCGTGGCTGGAACGGCCGCTCATCAGGATCGGCAGGCTCAATCAGCTGCCCGTGGTACTCGCCGCGATCACACTCGTGCTCGTCGGCGAGTTTCTGGCCTCCGACGCGATACGGGCGACGGTACTGATCTCCGGCCTCCTGGGCCTGATCACCTACCTACTCGTGGACGGACTCAGTGCGCTGTTCCACACCGACGACGAGACCGGCTCCGGCCCCACCGAGATCACCAAGGCGACCGGCAAGGCGGGGTTCTTCCTGTTTCTCTACTTGGAGGTCCTCGACGCGTCGTTCTCCTTCGACGGTGTGATCGGCGCCTTCGCGATCACCGCCGACCCGATCATCATCGCGCTCGGCCTTGGCTTCATCGGTGCACTGTTCGTCCGGTCGATCACCATCTTCCTGGTGCGTACCGGCTCGTTGGCCCAATACCGCTACCTCGAACACGGCGCGCACTGGGCGATCGGCGCGCTGGCCACGATCCTGCTGATCAGCGTGCGCTACCACATCAACGACGTGGTGACCGGGCTCATCGGCGTCGTGTTCATCGGCGCCGCGTTGTTCAGCAGCGTCCGGGCCAACCGCCGCGAGCACGCTCGCGCCGGCTGACCGACACGCACCATCGGCGTAGGTGGTCGGGTCCTACGGCTAGGACTCGCGTAGCTTCTGCCCGCGACGCCGGAACGCCCAGATGAAGTAGGCCACCGCGGCGAACACCACCACCGCGATGATGGCTCCCCACAGCGTGGACGCGCGGAACCCGGGTGCCTGCACGTCGAAGATCCGCTGACCGGCATGGGCGGCGCTGCCGCCGCCGAGCACCACACTCAGGGTCAGCAGATTGGGGATCGCCGCCGCGACCCCGAGGAGGGCGAGCAGGACGGTCGGCACGTTCTTCCACCGGCCGCGCAGCAGCACGGCGAAACCGATGAGCAACAGCGGCACGAAGGTGCACACGAAGCCGAGGGAGAGGCCGGTACCGATACCGCGGCCGAAGGAGCCGTCGACATTGCGACCGATGACGCCGGCCCACCAGCGGGGGAGGAACGCCGCGAGGATGAAATAGACGACCACTGCGGCCACCAGCGAGACCAGCACGATCGCTGTGGTGCGGCTCCATCCCCGGACGCGATCACCGAAGCTGCGTGACGCGGTCGCGGCGGGGGTGGCTGCGGTGGCGCTGTCGGCGGCCGAACCGCTCGCGGAGGGGACCTCGGTGGGCGAATGATCCGGTTTGCCCGGATTCGCGACGGGATGGTCTGCCATGGGTCCGAGTGTAGGGTTCCGGGGCGTCGGTCGAGCGCGGACGAGTGATCGCGACACGCCGGGTTCCGGGCGATCATCTACTGACCACGCTTGCGGGTTTCGTTTTGGCGAACGCTGCGTAATAAGCCCGAACAAGTCGGAATCCCCGTGTACAAAGGACTCATACGGCGACGAGCAAATGGTGGGCACCTCCACTCGTATCGCTTCCCCCCGCACGTTCTGGTGAATTGAGTTCCGCATGGACACCAAGCAGAAGCAGATGCTTGACTTCGAGACGAATTGGTACGCCCTCGGCGGCGGCTCCTCACGGGCCATCACCGAACGCTTCGGCCTTTCCGATCGTGACTTTTTCACCGAGATCAAACGCCTCATCGACACCGCGCCGCCGTCGACGCTGACTCGCACGCAGCTCGCCCGGATGCACGAGGTCATCCGGCGCAGGCTCTGGATGGCCCGCTGAGCGAACTCCGGCGCATCGCCCGGCCGGGCCGATGCCGGGGCACCGACCATGGCAGCGTTCTCCGACGACGATCTCGACGAGTTCTATCGCCGCATCGAACACCGAACCAGCCTCCGGGCGACGCCGCGTTCGCGTCCCACGAAACCGACCCCCGGCGTATGCCCCACCCCGGACAAGGACGCCTTCGACACCGTGTCCGCCGCGGACGCTGCGGCGGCCCGCATCCGCGCGCTCCGGGCAACCGCGCCCCGGCTGCGGTCCTACGAGTGTGTCTGCGGCGCATGGCATATCACGAGCAGTCCGGATCTGGCTCGCCCCGCTGCCGACCGCCCCGATCCCGGCAGGCGACGACGGCGGCGGTGACGGGTGGCCTTACCGTCGTCCACAGATGAGCTGGCTCAGCCGAACCGCTCGGTCCGGATCCGTCCCGGATCGTGGCCGGCGCGCACCATCCACGACGCACACTGCTCGACGAAGAGCGTCGGACCGCAGATGAACACGGTGGGGGAGACATCGGCGGGCAACGTCCGCGCTGCGACCTCCTCCTCCGTGATCCGGCCGGGTGGGCGGGACTCGTCGGATGCGGCGGTACGGGTGTAGATCAGATCCACGGGCAGACGCCGATGTGTGGTCAGCAGGTCCAACTCGTCCCGGAAGTATCTCCGTTCGGGACTCCGGACGGAGTACAGGAGCCGAAACGGTGTTGCAGGGGACAGGATTTCGCGGTCGCGGATCATCGACATGAGGGGCGCGATGCCCGAGCCCCCCGCGATGAGCTGCACCGGACGGCCATCGCGGTGATCCCAGGTGAACCAGCCCCCGTTCGGACCGGTGATCTCCAATGGGTCGCCGTCGCGTACCTCGTCGACGAGGTAGGGCGACACCTCCCCGTCCTCGAGTCGTTCGATCGTCACCTCCACCACCGATTGCTCACGCACGTCCGACAACGAGTAGGTGCGAGCTGTGGAGTACCCGTCGGCGGCGGTCAGCCGGATGTCGACATGCTGTCCAGGTAGCGCCGTCATCGGCTCCGAGAGCGCGAGCCGCAGCGAACGGGCGCTCGGTGTCTGGTGCACCGAGGAGATCACGGTGGTCAGTTGCCAGTGCACGGTCAGGAGTAGCGCTGCTCGCGCCAGGGGTCGCCGTACATGTGGTAGCCACGACTCTCCCAGAAACCGGCGGTGTCGTGCGGCATGAACCGAAGTCGGCGAACCCATTTCGCGCTCTTCCAGAAGTACAGATGCGGCACCAGCAGCCGTACCGGACCGCCGTGTTCGGGGGCCAGCGGCTCGCCGTCGTAGGTGTCGGCGAGCCACGCCTGGCCGTCCCGGAGGTCGGCGAGAGGCAGATTGGTGGTGTAACCGCCGTAGCAGTGGGCCATCACGAAATGGTCGGCAGGCCACGGAAGAATCTCCAGGATGGCGTCGAATGACACTCCACGCCAGCGTGTTCCGAACTTCGACCAGCGGGTGACGCAGTGGATGTCGGTGGTGATGTCGGTGTGCGGCAACGCCCGGAAAGCCGCCCAGTCGAGAGTGTGGGCGCGGTGAGCCGACGATTGCAGCGTCAGCGACCATGTGGCAGGCGTGATCACCGGCGTCGGTTCGGCGGAGAGCACCGGAAAGTCAAGGGTGGTGTACTGGCCCGGTGGTAGTCGGTCGGCGTCGCGGTCACGCCGACCGACGAATCCCCGGTTGACGATGGCCATGGCACGAGTCTACGCACTGGGCCGGTGCTGCTCAGGCGTCGAGCATCTCGCGCACGGCAGCAGCGATGGCCAGACACGATGTCAGGCCGGGCGATTCGATACCGAAGAGGGACACCAGGCCGGCGATGCCGAGGTCGGCGGGTCCGGCGAGGCGGAAGTCGGCCGAGGGTCCCGGCCCGGAGATCGCGGGACGTATCCCGGCGTAGTCGGGGACCAGAGCGTCGTCGGGCAGTCCGGGCCAGTACCGGCGCACCGACTCGGCGAATATGCCTGCCCGCGCAGGATCGACCGCGTAATCGATGTGGTCGACGTACTCGACGTCGGGTCCGAAACGGGCGGCGCCGGCGAGGTCGAGCGTGAGATGTATCCCCAGGCCGCCGGGCTCGGGCACCGGATACACCAGGTGCGAGAACGGCGCCCGATGGGCCCCGAGGGAGAAGTAGCTGCCCTTGACCAGGCGTTGCTGCGGTATCTGTTGCTCGGGGAAACCGGCCAGCGAGCGCGCCACGTCCCACGCACCGAGTCCTGCGGCGTTCACCAGTACCCGACATCCGAGCTCTCCCACATTCGCGACCCGGAGCACATGCGGCGTCGGGCCGCTACCGACCCTGCCGCCGATGACCGCACTGCGTAACGCGATGTCGGCGCCTGCCGCGGTGGCGTCGGAACCCAACGCATGCATCAGGGCATGCGAGTCGACGATCCCCGTCGACGGGGAGTACAGCGCCGACGTCGCGGTGAGGGCGGGTTCGGTGCGGGCCAATTCGGTTCCGGTGACCTCCCGCAGGTCGTCGACACCATTGGCCCGGGCACGATCGGCCAGGGTCGCCAGGGTGGGCCGCTGATCGTCGGATGTGGCCACGATGAGCTTGCCGACCCGACGATGGTCGACGCCGCGATCGGAACAGTAGCGGTACAGCATGTCCCGCCCGCGCACGCACATCCGGGCCTTGAGGGATCCCGGCGGGTAGTAGATGCCGGCGTGGATCACCTCCGAATTGCGCGAGCTCGTGCCGGTTCCCACGGAGTCTGCGGCCTCGAGCACCAGCACCTCGCGTCCGGCGGTCGCCAGTTCGCGGGCGATCGCGAGTCCGATCACTCCTGCGCCGACGATGACACAGTCGATGGTGTCCAGTGCGCCCTCCTGCCGCCATCATGGAGATGTGAACATACTGCAGAAGTCGGCCGCGGTGCTCAACACGGCGGTGCGCCCCATGGTTCGCGCCCCGTTCCTCGCTCCGATCGTCGGGCGCAGCATGACCGTGCTGACCTACACGGGCCGCCGCTCGGGCAAGACCGTCGAACTGCCGGTCGGGTATTCGCGCCGTGGGGACGAGGTGGTCGTCGGGGTGGCGATGCCCGACCGCAAGACCTGGTGGAAGAACTTCACCGGCGATGGAGCACCGTTGTCACTGACACTCGACGGGGGCAGCCACACCGGACACGCGGTGGCCGAACGCGACGGCGAGGGGCGCGTCGCCGTACGGATCACGCTCGATCCGATGTGATCGCCGACGTGCGCGACACCTCGGGCCGAATCCCGCGGTAGATGCCGCGCGCGACGATCCACCGGTAGAGGATCGCCTCGACGGTCCACGCCGGGAAACGGAAACGCGCACCCTGCGGCGTGAACACGTCGAGGCCGTCGGGGAGTGGTCCGAACACCGAGCCCCAGCGAACATTGCGCGCACGGTAGCGGCGCGGCGTCCCGCCGTCGAGGTGGGTCCGGATATTGTGGGCCGCCAGTCGGTCGGCGCGATTGCGGGCCGATCCGCGCAGCGGGTCGGTATCGGCGACGTCACCCACCGCGAAGATGCCGGGGTGGCCCGGAACCGCGAGATCCGCACCCACCCGGACGAATCCGTCGTCGGTCAGCATCTCCGGCGGTAACCATTCGGTGTTGGGCCTGCCCGCGCCGATCGCCCAGATGACCGCCGCCGCCGTTACCGGTGGTTGCCCGGTGCGCCACTCGATGGGGGCGTCGGTGATGGCCGGGGCGCAGGTGGGAGCGGGCGGCACCGCCCGGTGCCCGGGATGCACCACCACGCCGAGTGCACCCAGTCGGCGCACCACGGCGCGGCGAACCCGCTGATGGTGCCGCGGCAGGGGCTCGGTGCCGGGGTGATAGAGGTCGACGCGTGTGTCGGGCCATCGCGCGGCGAGTTGCGCGGCCGCGCTCACCGCCGCGGCGCCTCCCCCGATGACGGCTATCGACCGGGCGTTCGCAACGCGTATGTGCGCATCACGCAGGGCCTCGTCCACCTCCTCCGTCGACCGCAGCTCCGGGTGCCGCCAGAAACCGTTGCGGACGCCGGTGGCGATGAGCAGAACATCGAAGGGCAGAGTGTCGATCGACGCGCCGGCCCGGGTGCTGCCGGGGCGTCGCACCGTGAGGGTGTGCGCCCCGGGATCCAGGCCCACCACCTCGGCGTGCAGCGTCTCGACGCGGTCCAGGCCGCGGTACCGGGAGAAGTCGACGCGGTAGTGCTGCGCCCAGGTGTCGGGATCACTGAGCCGCAGTCCGAGTTCCTGCCCGCTCACCATTGCGGGTGTGAGGCTCACGCCCACGACCTGGGCATGACGGGCGAGGTGAATGGCGGTGAGCAGGCCGGAGTCACCGAGTCCGGCGATCACCACTCGCCGACCGGTCACGCGCGCACCCGCGGAGGTAGCGGGACGAACTTGGACACCTGGTCGATCACATGACGGTACTCGGGTCGTCGCTCGAGGCTGCGTTCCTCCATCATGGGGATGCTGGCGCCCAAGAACATGGCGAGCATGAGCAGTGCGCCGGCGAACATCCACCACGCGTCACCCGGGGCCGCCGACACCCCGAAGATCGCGAGTGACACCCAGAATCCGAACTCGCCGAAGTAGTTCGGGTGTCGCGACCATCCCCACAGCCCCGCCGTGATGGCCTCGCCCGGACGCGCGGACGCGCGGAAGGCACGCAATTGCCGGTCGGCAACAGATTCGGTCACGATGGCGGCCATGCCGATGACGAAGGCCACCCACGCCAGCCATCCGATGCCGTCGTCGGATCGGGTCACCGCGACGTAGACCGGCATCATCGCGAGAAAGACCTGCAACGTGGGAAAGAGGTGGATGCCGACGAGATCCGCCCAGAACTCGGCACGGCCCGCCCGCTCCCGCAGCAACGGATACCGCCAGTCCTCGTGATGGAGTCCCGGAAACGACCGCAGCCAGTTCACGGTGAGACGGATCGCCCACACGATGACGACCGTCGCAACGAGCACGTACCTGATCCACGCCCCTGTACCAGCGTCGCGGAAGTCCCCGGACCACCACCAATAGATCATCAGCAGCGGCGGCACCACACTCCAGTAGGCGTCGTAGAAGCTCGAATTGTGGTGTGCGCGCGAGAATCCGAAGATCACCAGCGTGCCCAGCACGTCGGCGACGAGGGTGTCGGCCCAGAGCTCGCCGGTACCGGGACCCCAGATGAGCCACACCAGCGCGACACCGATGGCGAGGAGGTAGGCCATCGCAATCCGGACCAGCGACGCAGTTGTCCCCATGACAAACGATCTTGTCAGGTCGACCGGCCGCGTGTCCGGGCTACGGCGCGAGCGCCCCGACCTCGGGCTTGCCCGTCGTCAATGCCGGACGCGGACGCAGATGTCCCACGAGCCAGTCGTAGATGTCGTCGTTGTTCAACAGGGTGAAGTGGTTCGCGCCGCCGATGTGCATGCCGTGGTCCAGCCGGAAACCGACGGTGCGCGACTTGTTGTATCCGCGGCCGCTCGGTGTGAGCACCAGGCCGTCGCCGATCAGACGACCGAGCGGGTGGTTGGGGTTACGCGTCACCGAGGCGGTCACGAACAGGTGCCGTGCGGTCGGCAGCAGCGGAGGGTCGGCCACGCCCGGCTGTATCCACGCATCGGGGTCCCGGTCGCGCCAGTCGTCGTCGGTGAGGCTGCCGTGGAACAGATCCCGCACGCCGGCGCTGCGCCGCCCCAGCAGATTGCCCAACGGCTCGGTGACCGGCGTGGCACGCAACGCCGTGGTGGCCGCATGGACGCCCTTGGCCAGGGGCGCACCGAGGTGCGGGGTGCCCAGACTCACGGTCTCGGTGACGAGGTGGCGCCAGTAGGCCTCGCTTTCGGTCGCATGGTGGCAGGCGCTGCGGATCACCAGCCCACCCATCGAGTGCCCGACCAGCGATATCCGGGTCACCGGTACGGGCCACAGTTCGACGAGTGCCTCGAGGGTGGCGCTCAGATCGGCGCCGTTGGCGCTGATGTGTCGGCCGGAGTTGTAGCGGATCTGTACCTCGGTGGCCGCGATGTCGGCCTCGAGTCGGGACCCGTACGTCGGCCGCTGATCGCTTCGCCACGCGAATTCGGACTCCATCAGCCCGTGCAGGAACACCACCAGGTGGCCCGTGGCGTGCGGAAACGCCTCGTCCAGTCGGTCCGGGTCATGCGGCACCGGGGCGCCGGCGACGCGGACCGAGAGCGCCGGTGCCAGCGGCGAACCCTCGTCGGCCAGGGCGTCGCCGATCAAGCCGTCGAGCACGGCGATGACACCGGCTCCGCGCGGGGAGTGCGACACCGGCCGTGACGGGTCGGGAAGACGATCGGCGGCCACCGCGCTCACCTCGAGCACACCGCAGATCGACGTATAGGTGGCCTCGGCGACCGCATCGTGCACGTCGCGCACCGACAGCGCCCGACGCCCCAACACGCGGTGCATGACACCGAAGACGGCCCGCGAGATCGATCGGTGCATCTTTCCCACCCCGCGCGTGGCGGAGGCGAGTTCGACGAGGCCGAGTCGGGTCAGCGCGGCGACCTCGTCGGCGTCGGGCGTAGGTGTCGTCGTCACGACTTGAGCGTACGCCTGTACACCGAAATGCGCGGGGTTTACTGGTCGCGACGCGCGGTCAAATGCGTCAAAGTGGACGGATGAACCCCGGTCGGGCGATGTTGGTGGCAATCGCGGCAGTGGCCGCGCTCGCGCTCGGCGGCGGCGCCGCGTCGGCAGTACCACCGGATCGGACCGTCCCACCTGTCGAGTACGTCGCCCTCGGAGACAGCTACTCGTCGGCGTCCGGCGTGATGCCTCCGGCTCCCGGCGCGGCGCCGCTCTGCTCGAACTCCGCGCACAATTACCCCCGTCAGGTCGCTGCCGTCCTCGGCGTGCGGGTTCGTGACGTCAGTTGCGGGGGTGCGGATACCGACAACCTGTTCCGCAGCCGCTATCCGTGGGTGGCACCCCAACTCGACGCACTCGATGCGCGGACCCGCCTGGTGACCATCACCATCGGCGCCAACAATGGTGATCTGTTCACCACCGCCACCAATGGCTGTATGACCGCCCACCTCGCCTCTCCGGGTGCCGCTCACCCGTGCCGCGACCGCTACGGCAACTCCCTGGCCGCGGAGATCTCTGATTCGACCTACCCCGCGCTCGTGGGCGCATACCAAGCGATCCTTCGTGCCGCACCGAACGCCCGGTTGCTGGTGCTCGGTTACCCGCAAATGTTTCCCGCCGAGGGCGACCGCGCCTGCGCCGCGTCCCTACTGACGGCGCGGGGTGATGTGGGCTACCTCCACTCGGCGATCACCGCACTCAACGCCGCCGCCGCGCGGGCAGCGGCGGCCACCGGCAGCACATTCGTCTCGCTCGCCGAGGCCTCGGCGGGACACGACGCCTGCGCCGGACCCGGCGAGCGGTGGGTGGAGCCCATCATCGGTTCTCGCCAATATCCGTTCCTGCACACCAATCCGGCGGGGCAGCAGGCCATGGCGCGTGCGGCGCTCGCAGTGCTGCGCCGGTGACCGCCGGCTGCACGGTCAGGCTTCGACGGTCTCGCGGCGACTGTCGAACTCGATGACATCGACATCGGTGGTGTGTTCCCGCCGTGATCGAGCAACCCCGAGGGCGTAGAGCGCCAGGCCACCGACCAGCCAGCACAACAGGACCGTCAGTGCATGAGCGATGCCGTGACCGTCGAAGAACACCACGTCACGAAGTAGGGAACCGGTGGCGCCGGGCGGCAGCAACTGTCCCACGGCACCCCATGGCGTCGGCAACATCTCCGGGGCGCTCGAGAGTCCCGACAGCGGATTGCCCAGCAGGATCAGGGCGACCGCCGCGATGGCGATGCCCGGTCCGCCGAGCAACTCACGCAATCCCAGAACGGCGAAACACGTCGCCGCGATGCCGAGCATCGCCGCGACCGACGTCAGAAGATAGTTGCCGTCGAACGTCCCCACCACGAATTGCAGGAGAGCGACCAGCGCCAGCCCGCCGATCACCGACACGCCCAGGGCGGCGGCGACGCGGGCTCGTGGCGTGTGCAACACCAGCATGATCACCATCGCGGTGATCCACCCGCCGAGGGCCAGGGGTAGGGCACCGGCCGAGAGTCCCGCGCCCCGTGGGTCCTTCGCCGGGAACGCGCGGATGTCGTGGGATGTCGCGGTGCCCCGGGTCGACGACGCGACGCGCTGTCCCATCGTCTGGATCAGTGTGGCCACGGTCGGACTCGCCGCCGACGCCACCAGCGTGGTCACGTCGCCGGTGGGCCCGATCAGCACGGCACCGTAGACCTCGCGGTGCTCGATCGCGGTGCGGGCGGCCGATTCGTCGGAATAGGACGTGAACTCGAAACCGTCGCCGCCGCCGTGGCGCACCGCCGACTGCGCCTGCTCGGACGCCACCACACCGACCGGGACGTGATGCGGCGCCGACCGGGCCGCCGGCAGCGCGAAGAGCAACACCATCACCGACAAGAGGATCGACGTCCCCACCACCACCGCGATGATCTTCGGCATCGATGTCGATGCCGTTGTCGGACCGTTGGTCGTCATCAGCCTGTCTCCTTAGATACGCAACGTTTCCTAGAAGACTAGGCCGATCGTATAAGATACGCAACGTATCGGATGTGGAGGAGACGTGATGCGCCGACGCCGGGGCCAGGAACTCGAGGACGAACTGTTCGATGCGGTGCGGCGCGAGCTCGCCGAACACGGCTACGCCGGGCTGACCTACGAGGGCGTCGCCGCGGCCGCGGGCACCGGGAAGACCGTGCTCTACCGACGATGGGGATCCCGCGCCGACATGGTGCTCGCTGCGCTCGCCGCATCGGCGAGGGAGGCCCTCGTGACATCGGACACCGGTTCGCTGGGTGGTGATGTGCGCGTGCTCCTGAGCGCGATGCGCGACCGACTCGACGAGATCGGTACCCCCACGATTCACAGCCTCATCGCCGAACTCCCGGCAGGCACCACCGAGACCTTCCGCACCCTGCTCGGCAGTCACGTCGACGGGATCCTCGGCCCCACGCTCGAGCGCGCCCGCCGTCGCGGCGAACTCGGTGCGCTGACGCTTCCCCCTCGGGCGCTGTCGTTACCGTTCGATCTCGCACGCCATGAGATGTTGATCTCCGGAGCGCTGTCGCCCACCACGATCGACGAGATCGTCGATATCTGCGTGATCCCGCTGTGGCGCACGCTGAGTCGCGGCGAGGGCCCGGGCATCGAGGCGGACGAGCCGACAGAGACGACACCCCGGGTCAGATCGACCCGCTAGCGTGGTGACGAAAGCCACACGGAACGAGGTCCACATCACCATGCCCGCAGCCAGATCCACAGGCGACGGCGTGCTCGCAGCCGACCGGCACGACGCGATCACCGTCGTCGGTGCGCGCGTCAACAACCTCAAGAACGTCAACATCGTCCTTCCCAAACGCAGGCTCACGGTGTTCACCGGTGTGTCCGGGTCCGGAAAGAGCTCACTCGTGTTCGGGACGATCGCCGCCGAGTCGCGGCGCCTCATCAACGAGACGTACAGCGCGTTCGTACAGGGTTTCATGCCGACACCGGACCGGCCCGATGTCGATGTGCTCGATGGATTGACCACCGCGATCGTCGTCGACCAGGAACGCATCGGTGCCGACCCGCGCTCCACCGTGGGGACCGTGACAGACGCGTACGCGATGCTCCGGATCCTCTTCAGCCGCCTCGGCGAACCCCGCCTCGGCTCGCCGCAGGCATTCTCGTTTAATGTCGCCTCGGTCAGCGGAGCCGGTGCGGTGACCCTCGAGAAGGGCGGGCGCACCGTCAAGGAGCGCCGCAGCTTCGAGATCACCGGCGGCATGTGCCCGCGGTGCGAGGGGCGGGGGAGTGTCTCCGATTTCGACCTGACCGCGCTCTACGACGCGTCGAAATCCATCAGCGACGGCGCCATCACGATTCCCGGCTACTCGATGGACGGCTGGTATGGCCGGATCTTCCGTGGCTGCGGCTTCTTTGACGCCGACCGGCCGATCGCCGAGTTCACCCGAGGGCAACTCGACGATCTGCTCTACAAGGAGCCCACGAAGATCAAGGTCGAGGGCATCAATGTGACTTACGAGGGATTGATCCCGAAGATCCGGAAGTCTTTCCTGGCCAAGGACCGCGACGCGATGCAACCGCACATCCGCGCATTCGTCGACCGCGCGATCACGTTCACCACCTGCCCGGACTGCGCAGGGACGCGTCTCAACGAAGCGGCACGGTCGTCCCTGATCAGCGGGAACAGTATCGCCGACGCGTCCGCGATGCAGATCAGCGATCTCGCCGACTGGGTACGGCAGATCACCGACCCGTCGGTCACCCCGTTGCGCGACACCCTCGCCGCGACACTCGACTCGTTCGTCGCGATCGGCCTCGGCTACCTTTCCCTGGACCGTCCCGCGGGCACCCTCTCGGGCGGAGAAGCGCAGCGCACCAAAATGATCCGGCACCTGGGATCGGCCCTCACCGACGTCACCTATGTCTTCGACGAGCCCACGGTCGGGCTGCACCCGCACGATATCGGACGGATGAATCGGCTGCTGCTGCGCCTGCGCGACAAGGGCAACACGGTACTCGTCGTCGAGCACAAGCCGGAGGTGATCTCGATCGCCGACCACGTTGTCGATCTCGGTCCACGCGCCGGGGCCGACGGCGGCGAGGTGATGTACGAGGGGACCGTCGAGGGGTTGCGAGCCGCGGACACCCTTACCGGACGGCATCTCGACGACCGCGCACGAGTGAAGGACTCGGTACGCGCATCGACGGGTGCGTGGCCGATCCGCGACGCCAACGCGCACAACCTGCGCGACGTCGACGTCGACATCCCGCTGGGCGTGCTCTGCGTGATCACCGGGGTCGCCGGATCGGGCAAGAGCTCACTGATCGGCGGGGCGGTGGCACAGCGAGACGACGTGGTGCTCATCGACCAGACCCCGATCCGCGGTTCCCGCCGCAGCAGCCCCGCGACCTACACAGGATTGCTCGAGCCGATCCGTAAGGCCTTCGCCAAGGCAAATGGTGTCAAACCTGGTCTCTTCAGCGCGAATTCGGAAGGCGCCTGCCCCAACTGCAAGGGGAGCGGGGTGATCTACACCGACCTCGCGGTGATGGCCGGGGTGGCGGTGACCTGCGAGCTGTGCGGGGGTAAGGGTTTCTCGCCGGAGGTCCTCGATTACACACTCGGCGGGCGCGACATCAGCGAGGTTCTCGCGATGCCGGTGGCCGCCGCGCTCGACTTCTTCGGTTCCGGCGACACCAAGGTCGTTGCGGCACAGAAGCTCTTGCGCAATCTGAGCCTGGTGGGGCTCGACTATCTCACCATCGGCCAGCCGCTCACCACACTGTCGGGAGGCGAACGCCAACGCCTGAAGCTGGCCATCCACATGAGTGAGCGCGGCGGCGTATATGTGCTCGACGAGCCGACCTCCGGCTTGCACCTCGCCGACGTCGAACATCTGCTTGATCTCCTCGACGGCCTTGTCGACGCCGGAAAGTCGGTCATCGTCATCGAGCACCATCAGGCGGTGATGGCGCACGCCGACTGGATCATCGATCTCGGTCCGGGCGCCGGACACGACGGTGGCGCGGTGGTGTTCGAGGGCACGCCGCATGACCTCGTCGCCGGGCGCGAAACGCTGACGGCCACTCACCTCGCCGACTATCTCGGTCTGTGATCCGACGCGCCCGATCAGGCGCGTGCACCCCCGGCATCGGAATCCCACACCAGCTGCGCGAACTCGTCGCGGTCGGCGACGTCGAGTTTGATACACGCGCGGTAGATGTGTCCCTCGACGGTGCGTACCGACACCGTGAGCCGATCGGCGATTTCCCGGTTGGTCAGTCCCCTCGAGATGAGGGCGGCGATCTCCCGCTCACGCGCCGTGACCGGAAGCGGACGCGCGGTGGCCCGGATCGCGGGGGTGGTGGCCCCGTCGCACGCGGTCGACAGCCGCAGCACACGGGCGGCGGTGGCGGCGTTCTCCTTGCGACGTTCCGCGTGTCGGTACAGCGTGGCCGCCTGCGCGGCCGCGTCGGCGGCCGAGAGCAGCAGCCCGATCTCCTCGAAGTCGTGGCTCACCGCGTCGAGCGCATCAGGGTCGGAGGCGTCGACCGCGGCGGCGTGCCGTGCGAACAGACGCCCCGCGACGCCTTGCAGCCGAGGAGCGAGTTCGCCCAACCGGTCCGCGGTGCTCGTGTCCCCGAATCTCGTTGCGTGGTGCAGGGCCTCGGCTTCCAGCGCGAACTGACCTGATTCACGGGCGATGCGGCTCGCTTCCCGGGCGTGTGCGATGGCGTCGCGTTGGCTGCCCTGCGCGGCGGCCAGCCAGGCACGCGCGATCACCCGTTGCGGTTCGTGGATCGCCACTTGCTGCCCGGTGTGCTCGTCGGCCTCGCGCAACACCCGCTCCGCCTCGTCGGCTTCGTTCAATGCGGCGTAGGCCCGAACGAGTATGAGGCGCGCGGGTAGTCGCCACGGCAGTGATTGTTCGGCATTGAGTGCGGCGAGTGCCTGTTCGATCTCGTTGATGCCCTCCCGGAACGCGCCGTGGTAGGTGGCGGCCAGGCCGGTCATGATCTTGGCGATCGCCCACCCCAGAAACTGTCCCGCAGAAGAGAATTCGGTGTACTCGGTGGCGCGCTTGCGGGCTGTTTCGATTTCGCCGAGCATGGTGAGGGCGAGAACGTCGCAGTAGCGCACCATGACTCGCACCATGCCGTCGGTGGCCTTCTGTTCGGCGCGGCACCGCGCCGCATACGGGGCGTAGTCGTGGCCGCGGCCGACCACGGGCATGGCCAGCCCTGCCGCGAACGCGGCGAAATCCACCGCCTGCTTGGGAGCGTCGGGGATGGCGAGGATTTTCTCCGCGCCCGCGATTCCCTCATCCAATCTGTTCTCGTGCACGGCCATCGCGGCGCCGACCGCATCGACCACTTGCCGCAGAACAGGATGTTCGATTTCTTCGTGGAGCAGATCGAGGATGCGCCGGCTCTTGGGGACATCGCCGATAGACCAGAACAACAAACTCATTCGGGGCAATGCCCACAACACCAGTTGCAGTTCGTCGAGGTTCTCGGGGTCGAAGCCGGCGAGGACGTCGTCGGCCTCGTGCGGCCGGCCCTGCCACAGCAGAGCGCGCGAAAGCAGTTCCGCGGCAGCCAATCCGCCACCTCGGTCCACCGCGGCACGCGCGAGACGCTCGCCCAGCGGCAGATTCGCGAGGAAGATCGCGTCCTTGGTCGCCGAGATGAGCAACCGGATGTCGATGTCCTGGTTTCCGTCGACGCACAGCCGCGCCAGCCGGATCCGCTCGGCGGGCGAATCGATCGGTCGGTCGCGCAGTACGTCGACGATGCTGGCCCGCAGCCGCCGTCCGGTCACCGTGCCGATCCGTCGACGCACCACGTCGCCGTAGAGCGGATGACTGAATCGGGCGTTGACCGCCGGGCCGTCCTGCGTGATGCGGATCAGCCCGCGGTTCTCGGCCGCCTCCACCTCCGCTTCACCGGCAAGTTCGATCATCACATCGATGTCGAGCGGTTCGTAGAGGGCCAGTACCTTGAGTGCCTCGACCACGCTCTCCCCGGCGCGATCGAGCCTGTCGTCGAGCAGCGCCACCAGACCCGACGGCACGGCCGTGGGTCCACGGAGCTGCCAGACGCCGTCGACCTCCGACAAGGTGCCCGCGTCGACGGCGCCCTCCACCATGTTGCGCAGGAACAGCGGGTTTCCGCCCGACGAGTCCCAGATCACGTCGGCGCTGAGGCCTTCCAACGGTCCGCCGAGGATGAGTTCCACGAGTTCGGTGCTCTGACTCTTGGTCAACGACGTCAGTTCCAGGCGGGTGAGGTGCCCGTCCTTCCACAGCGACGTCACCGCGTCGGGCACGGGTTCACCGGTGCGCACCGTGGCCACGATCCGGGCGTTGCGGTCCACCGCGATCTGGTGCAGCAGCGTCGCCGACAATTGATCGAGCATGTGGGCGTCGTCGACCCCGATCACCGTGTGCTTCTCGGCGATCAGTGCCTCGCGCGCGGAGACCAGCGCTGCGATGGGATCGCGCGACGCGGTGGACTGGACCCAGGGGGCGAACGCCCCGAGCGGGATCGCCCGGGAGGATTCGGTGCATGCCGCCCACTGGACCGGTGAGTTCAGTGACTCCGTGACGGCGCGCGCCAGCGTGGTCTTGCCGACCCCCGCCGGGCCCACGATCACGACACCCCCGCTACGCGCATCGGTCAGTGCAGCACGGACCCGATGCTGTTCGGCGGGACGGCCGAGCAGTTGCCAACGTCCGCCCATGGCGCAAAGTATACGGCTGCGGCCCGACACCCCGCGCCGAGAACGCCGTCAATCGGGAAGGTCGGCCACGCCGGCGGGCTCGATCAAGGGTGCATTGTTGCGTTGATGGCGAAATTGGCTGGAGGCGTCATATACGCGACGCTTGAGTCTGTTGATCGAACCGAGCGGCGTGTGCTCCGACAACCCCCGCCACGAGTTGAACGACAAGATGTCATCGCCATATGCACGTCGCTGGGGCGTGTAGGGGTCCTGCGGTGCGAATCTGAGGGTGGCGACGGTGCGGTGCGGCGACTCCTCCTCCGACCACGGCACCGTCGCATCCTCGATCGGCATGCGCTTCTCGTCGGTGCACAACTGCACGCGCAGTTCGTATTCGGCGCCGTGTGAGCCGAAGAAGTCGATCATCATGTCCTGCAGGGCGTTGATGCCGCGATAGTCGGGGGTGCGTTGCCCGGCCAGGGCGCGCACCTCCGGAGACGAGGGTGCGTACAGCATCTTCGCGATGTACTTGCCGTAGCGCAGCGGAGCCGACGTGTAGAAGGTGTCACCCAGGATGTGCGTGTTGGGCCGCACGAACACCTCGAGCGTCTCGGGCAGTGGGCGTTTGAGAGGCCGCAGGATGCGGTCGTTGAGCGCGGCCAGCAGATCCTCGCCCACTTTCAGCACCGGATCGGTGAGGTGCGCCAGCGCCCACGCGGTGGGCATGCCCCGCTCGAGGTATTCCTTCGCGTCGGCGAACAGGAATTCACGGTGGGTCACCATGATGAAGTCCTGCGTGTTGGCGGTGTCGTCGGGCAGTGCCCGCGGGCCGTCGACCCCGATCACCTTGATTCCCAGGCCTCGTACCCCGCGCATCTGGTCGGTGCGCAGTGTTCCGGAGGTACTCGACAACCGGGTGATGACGGGGTAGGTCGCCGGTTCACGAAACAGGCCTTGCGCCAATTCATCCGGCAAACCGGCATGGACCTCGAGTTCGCCGCGCAGGATGCCGTGGCTTTTGGCATGCGCATCGCGCACACCACGTTTGAACTTGCGGTAGGCGTATTCGTTGTTGTCGCGAAGCACGCGGACCATCTTCTCGACTATCGCGTCCTCGCCATCGGGGGTCTTCTCGAATCGGGATTCCCACTCCACGTAGGGAGGCTGCATCGGCACGGTCTCGTCCTCTCCGCTCACGGGGCCGGCCATGGCGCGAACGGATTCTTCACGTCGGCCAGCGCGGGCGCCAGGGTGGGGTGGTGGCGCAGGAGCACGCTGCGCATCGTGTTGTCCCGGATCCAGGCCATGCCGACCTCGGTGTAGAACTGCGGACCGAAGTCGGTGGTGAGGAAGCGGTCGGCAGCGATCCGGCGCGAGGCCATCAGGATGAAGACACGAAAGGCTGTCTCGCTGAAGCCGAATCCGGGCGGCTTGGGCTCGGCATAGAGGCCGACGAGGATATCGACATCGTCCACATCCCGGTAGATGGCGGCCAGTTCGGCCGCGGTCTTCGGGTCCCGGGTCAGGTCGAGAAACGACTTCGCGGGCGGTAGGCGGAACCGTCTGCGGAACTCGTTGTATCGGGGGACTCCGCGTTCACGTCCGCGCAGCACGTCGATGGTGGCCAGGTCGACGGGCATTCCGTCGGGCCGCGCGAGATCCTGCAGCGCGGTGGGAAAGTTGTGCAATGTCAGGGCGCCGGGATTGGCGATCCCGAAGGAGTACAGCAGATCCGCCATGTCCCGGTCGGCCAACACCGCGCGAGTCTGATCGGCGAGCATCCCGGTGAGGTCGTAGCGTCCGATCGCCCGGCGGCTCTGATGATCGCAGACCTTCAGATCGTCGGGCAGCAGCGGATGCATCCGGTACACCGAGACGAACTCCTCGGTCAGCGCGAACGGCACTCCGTCGAGTTCGGTGTGCCCGCCCGGGATTCCGCAGAGCACCTCGTTGTCGATCACCCGACCGAACCGCGCGTTGAAATTCTCGCCCAGCAGCCCGAACCAGTTGCCGCGCATCCCGGTCACCGTGGTCGGGTGCGCGATGATCGCCGTGGTCCAGTCGACGGTGTGGATCTTCGCCATCAACGCGGTGTTCACCAACCGTGCGGTGTTGTAGAGGCGGTCCTGGTCTGCGATCAGTTCCGGGTAGGCCGACGCCAGTCGCCGACAGATCATGTTGTGCTCGCGCAGAAACAGCGAGTGCATCAATCCCAGACCCACCCAGAAGTTGGCGACCGGCCCGTTGGGATCGAGGAGGTCGTCGGTCCCGGCGGGGGGCAAACCCGTCGCGTCGTCCAGCGCGATGGTGGCCAACGGTGTGCCGTCCTCGGCGACGTCGCGGATGGCCCTGGCATAGACGGGATCGTCGCCGTAGATCTGGGAGCCGTCCCACCAGTGGGTGTCGCGGTTGGCGTAGGTGGGCGGTTGCCCGGGCGCCCCGGGCAGCTGCGGTGTGCGACGGACCCTCATCGGATTCCCGTTGGGCCACGGGTCGTCGGGGTCGAGGGCGATCGGCCAGGTATCGGTGACGGGGTCGGTCTCGGCGGGGGTCAGGTGGCTCACCCAGTCGTGCACCTGGAACTGGATCCAGGCCGCCGCGAGGAGGTTGAGAGTGGTCGCCGGTTCGAATTGGTTGCGCGTGAGAAGATTTCGACTCACTCGGCGCGGGTTGGGCTCGGTGAATCGCTGTCCCGTCTCGGGCTCGGTGTCCGCAAGTGGCACGTTTCGTCCGAAGCGTGCGCCTGCGGCGCCCATGTCGGGTCGTTCCAGGTTGTTGTATCTACCGTCGATGGTGCGGAAGGGATGGTCCGCCGACGACAACGGAGGGTCCGCCGGTGGCTCGGGCTGCGGATCGGTGTCGAAGAGATTCAGCGCGCGCAACTGGCTGCGCAGCCCCACCAGCACGGCCAAGGCGATCGGTGTGGGCAGCCGCGCCCAACCGACGCGTCGATCGATGGTCTGCGCCACCCAACCCAAGCCGCGTACGAGGTCACTCCGACTATCGGTCACCATTCCTCCTCCGCGCACGGACGCGCCCAGCCGGATAACACTTCGACCCCGATAACACTGACCCGATAACACTGACCCCATAACACTATGAGGGAACCGGGCCCGAACGGACCGGGTATCGGACTACCTCACCGGTACGAACGACATGGCACACCGAATCGAGTAGTGCCGTACTCGTGGAATGACCGGCGGACTGCCGGAAGATCGGGTGAGAGGGATCGTCGGCGGCCAGCGCACGATTCGTGCATCCGGAAAGGCGGTTCGGTGGCGAGCGCACCCATCAGCATCAAGGTCAACATCGACCAGGATGTCGCGCCCGCGATGGCGGCACTCGACTGCACCGGTACTGATCCGATCCGACGAAACATCTGGTTCGCCGAGGCACATGACGCAAGGCCCGGGATACCCGCGCCGCTCTTCGACAGCGGCATGATCATCCGGTTGCGATCGGGTGAGTTCGACGACCTGACGGTGAAGGTGGCCCCCTGTGTCCCCCGGGAACTGCCCGACTCGTGGCAGCAGCCGTTCGAGGTCCCGGCGCCGGGAGCGCAGCGAGCGGGCCGAATCGATCCGGCGCCGGGAGCGCAGCGAGCGGGCCGAATGAATCCGGCGCCGGGAGCGCAGCGAGCGGGCCGAATCGATCCCGACGGTTTCGCATTCCACCTCAAGCACGACTGGTGTCACGACCGCCGGTGGTTCACCGCATCGGCGATGAGCAGGCGTCCGCCGGGAACCCTGGCGGCCGCGATCGACGCCACCGGTGACCCCACCCATCTGCTCGACGTCACCCAACGGCTCTTCGTGGTCGGATGCACGTCCGGGGGAGTGCCCATCGACAGGCTGATCACGCTCGGTCCCATTCGCTCGGCACTGTGGCGTTGCCTCGACATAGACGGTCTCCCGGTGACCGCGGAGTTGTGGTCGGTGCGCGACGTCGAGACCCTCGAACTGTCGACCACCGTCGCGCCGATCGATCAAGAACCGATGGTCGCGTTTGCCGTGCGCGCCGCACAAGTCCAGCAGCGTCTGCACGGCGGCCTGGAGCGGCGCGGAATATCGGTGTCGGCCCTCACCGGCAAGACCGGCCCGCTCATCGACACGCTCGCACGGTGCGTGCGGTGACGGTGTGCTCCGGTCAGCCCTCCGCGGAGAGGATCGAGAGCTCGAAGACGAGGGTGTCGCCCTTGTCGATCCCCGCGTCCGGGTTTCCCTCGGGATATCCGTCGGCCGATGTCATCGCCACCGCGACGACGGCGCCCACGCGCTGGCCGATCAGCGCCTTCTGGAATCCGGGAACCACGCCATTGACCGGGAACGGTGCGGGGACGCCGCGCTCGTAGCTGCTGTCGAAGGTCTTGCCGGTGCGACCGTCGACACCCGCATAGCAGACGTCGACCGTGGATGCCGCGGTGACCTCGGCGCCGTCACCCGGCTTGATCACATGCACCTGCGTCGCCGACACCGTAAACGGGGTGGTGACGGTGATCTGGGGTGCGGTGGTGGCGGTCGATCCGGTGACCGCCACGCGACCGGTGGTTCCCGTCAAGGTCCAGTTGGGGTCGGCGTGATCAGGGGCTGCCGAGGGACACGATTGTGCGGCCGCCCCGGTCGTGCCCGAGTCCGAACCACACGCGGCCAACCCCACGATCGCTGCTGCGGTCACCGGGACGACGAGTGCGCGACGAATGTTCATCCGCGCCACGCTACCCAACGGCGGCTGGGTCGCCGCCGCGGATCACCGTTTGAGGGGGCTGTAGAACACCAGCCCGTTGCCCTTGTTGTCGTAGACCACGGCACGTCGCTCGTGGGCGTCGTCGTAGGGCCCCTTGATGATGGCGCCTCCACTTGCCTCGACCTCTTTCGCCGCGGCGTCGACGTCGGTCGTCTTGATACCCACCACCACCTTCCCCGGGATGGGGTGATCCACATCGGTGGCCAGTGCCAGCGTCACCGATCCGCCGTCGAGCGCGGCGAAATGCGCGCCGTCGCGGAACTTCAGTCCCATTCCGAGGGTGTCGCCGTAGAAGCGGATCGACTCGTCCAGGTCATCGGTGGACAACACGATCATCCGGACCTCGTGATCACTCATCACTGCCTCCTGTGTCAAAGCGAAATCGCACTTCACGGTAGGGCACCGGCGGGCAGCGCGGATGGGTCTTTGGTCATGACGGTGGCGCGGGACGGTGGCGCGGGCGGTCCGATTCCGGTAGGCACGTGAGATGCGAATCCTCCCCGCGGGCCTTCGGACAGGGGCACTGGTGTCGATCGCCGCGGCGATGACGGTGGGCGCCGCCGCTGTGGGGGCGTCACCCGCGCACGCGGTGTCGGGTCCGGACGGACTCGATCCCGCCATCGCGGCCGCCTACTCCCAGGCGGCCGGACGTGCACACGCGCAGGGTGTCGACCTGTGGATCACCTCCGGCGCCAGAACCGCCGCAGAGCAGCGCCGGCTGTGGAGAGAGGGCATCGCGACCTACGGATCTCCGGCGGCTGCGCGTCACTGGGTGTTGCCGCCCGAGGAATCAACCCATGTCGGCGGGCATGCCATCGATGTCGGCCCGCGTGCCGGCGCGGCGTGGCTGGAGACACACGGTTCCCGATGGGGGTTGTGCCGCACGTTCGCCAACGAGTGGTGGCACTTCGAGCTGGCGACACTGCCCGGCACGCCGTGCCCGCCGATGTGGCCCGACGCCGCGGTGCGCGCGGACAGCCGTCCCCACCAGAGATAAGCACCGGGCAGTGTGCGAGGTCAGCTGTTCGTCGCGGCCAGCGCCTCGTTGAACACCTTGCTCGGGCGCATCACGGCCGACAGCTTCTCCGCGTCGGGTGCGTAGTAACCGCCGATGTCGACGGCACCGCCCTGGGCCTCGTTCATCTCGGCGACGATGGTGTCCTCGTTGTCGGCGAGGGTCTTGGCCAGCGGCGCGAAGTGTTCCGCCAGCTCTGTGTCGTCGGTCTGGTTGGCCAGTTCCTGCGCCCAGTACATGGCCAGATAGAACTGGCTGCCCCGGTTGTCGAGTTCACCGGTGCTCCGCGAGGGGCCCTTGTTGTTCTCCAGCAGCTTGCCGGTCGCGGCATCCAGCGTCTTCGCGAGCACCTTCGCCTTCGGGTTGTCGTACTTGATGCCGAGATCCTCCAGGCTCACCGCCAGCGCCAGGAACTCACCGAGCGAATCCCAGCGGAGGTGATTTTCCTCGAGCAGCTGCTTGACGTGCTTGGGCGCCGATCCGCCCGCACCCGTCTCGTAGAGGCCGCCGCCGGCCATCAGCGGCACGATCGACAACATCTTCGCGCTGGTGCCCAGCTCCAGGATGGGGAACAGGTCGGTGAGGTAGTCGCGCAGGATGTTGCCGGTGGCCGAGATGGTGTCCATTCCGCGGATGAGGCGTTCCATCGTGTACCGGATGGCCCGGACCTGCGACATGATCTGGATGTCGAGTCCCTCGGTGTCGTGGTCGGGCAGGTACTTGTGGACCTTCTTGATCAGTTCGTTCTCGTGCGGGCGGTAGGGGTCGAGCCAGAACACCACCGGCATACCGGATTCGCGGGTGCGGGTGACGGCCAGCTTCACCCAGTCCTGGATGGGTGCGTCCTTGACGATGCACAGCCGCCAGATGTCGCCCTCCTCCACTTCCTGGGTGAGCAGCACCTCACCGGTCGCGAGGTCGGTGATGTTGGCGGTACCGGCCTCCTCGATCTCGAAGGTCTTGTCGTGGGAGCCGTACTCCTCGGCCTTCTGCGCCATCAGGCCCACATTGGGGACGGTGCCCATCGTGGTGGGATCGAAGGCCCCGTTGGTCTTGCAGAAGTTGACCATCTCCTGGTAGATGCGGGAGAACGTGGACTCCGGGTTCACCGCCTTGGTGTCCTTGGTGCGGCCGTCGGCGCCGTACATCTTGCCGCCGGCGCGAATCATCGCGGGCATCGACGCGTCGACGATCACGTCGCTGGGGGAGTGGAAGTTCGAGATGCCGCGGGCCGAGTCGACCATGGCCAGTTCGGGCCGGTGCTCGTGGCACTTGTGCAGATCGTCGATGATCTCCTCGCGCTTGGAGGCCGGCAGCGATTCGATCTTGCTGTAGAGGTCGGAGAGTCCGTTGTTGACGTTCACGCCGAGTTCGTCGAAGAGCTCGCCGTGCTTGGCGAAGGCGTCCTTGTAGAAGGTGCGCACCGCGTGGCCGAACACGATCGGATGGCTCACACGCATCATCGTCGCCTTGACGTGCAGCGAGAACATGACGCCGGTCTCGTAGGCGTCCTGCATCTGCTCTTCGTAGAACTCGATCAGCGCCGTCTTGCTCATGTACATGCTGTCGATGACGTCGCCGTCGGTCAGCGACACCTTGGGCTTGAGCACCTTGGTCTCGCCGCCGCGGGTGATGAGTTCCATCTTGACCTCACGGTCACCGTCGACGGTCATCGATTTCTCGCCGTGATAGAAGTCGCCCTCGGTCATGTGTGCGACGTGGGTTCGCGACGCCATCGACCACTTGCCCATGCTGTGCGGATGCTTGCGCGCGTACTCCTTGACCGCCTTGGGGGCGCGACGATCGGAATTGCCTTCACGCAGAACAGGATTCACCGCACTGCCCAGGCACTTGGTGTACCGGTCGCGGATTGCCTTCTCCTCGTCGGTCTTCGGGCTGCCGGGGAAGTCGGGAATGGCGTAGCCCTTGGCCTGCAGCTCCTTGACGGCCGCGACCAGCTGGGGAACCGACGCGCTGATGTTGGGCAGCTTGATGATGTTGGTGTCGGGGTCCTGGGTGAGCCGCCCGAGTTCACCGAGATTGTCGTCGACCTTCTGGTCGTCGGTCAGGTAGTCGTCGAACTCGGCGAGGATCCGCGCGGCCACGGAGATGTCGCTGGTGTCGACGTCGATGCCGGCGGCATCGGCGAATGTCCGGATGACGGGGAGGAAAGCGTAGGTCGCCAGCATCGGCGCCTCGTCTGTCAGGGTGTAGATGATGGTCGGCTGCGTTTCGCTCATAACCTGCCTTCGCTCTCGGGTTCGGTCGCCACACACTGGTTTCGTGTCCGACCGTCGGCCACACGGGTCCGCGCGTCCGGAATCAACCCTAATTCGTCGGCGGATCGGATGCCGCCCCTGCTGGTGAACCCGTCGCGCAATCGCGCCGCAGTGGCACGACGCCCCCGGCTCGCGGTCCGACGGGCATGGCAGACTACGTCGGGTCCCGTGATCCGAGCCGACCTGTGAGGTGACCATGACGACCGCTGCGGTGTCGTCGGCCCTGGCCGACTCGTGGGCGGCCAATCGCAGCATTGCGCGTTCGGCCTCGGTGCGGTTGTTCGCCGCGACGAACTCGGCCCTCTACGTCACGCTGATGGAGCGTCACCTCGATTTCGGCGCCCGCCTGACCGAATCCGACCTCGCCATCCGCCTCGACCGCGACCTGACCGAACTCGCCGCCGTCGATCAAGGTGCCGCCGATCAGCCGCCCGGTCTCGACCTGATCAAGTCGTGGGCCAAGCAGGGCTGGGTGCATCGCGTCACCGACACCGCCACCCCCGATGCGCCCAACATCTGTTTCCTCACCACCGAGGCCAGGTCGGTGATCGACTACATGCGCCGGTTGCGGCGCGAAGACAGCGTCGCCACCGGCGGGTCCATCAACGGGGTGGCCGCCGGTCTGCGGCGGGTGGCCACCCGCGTGACCGATGATCCCGAATTGATCCGCGCCGAACTCGAGCAGCAGATCGAGGAACTCGACACCGAACTCACCGAGCTCGACGAGGGCCGCCGCCCGCCCGCCGATCTGCGCGGAGCAACCGACGAGGCCCGGGCGATCGCCTATCAGATGGAACAGATCATCACCGACATCGGCCAGTACGGGGCCATGCTCGATCGCATCACCACCGCGCTGCTCGACGACCCGCACGATTCGGATCTGGCCTACCGCGACACCCAGCGTCAATTGTTCGACGACTACGAGTCGTTGCTGCAATCGGCACAGAGCGCCTCGTATCACGCGTTCGCGCAGATGATCCAGGATCCGGACCGGCGCTCACGCCTGACCTCCGACATCGCCGTGGTCGCCGAGCACCTCCCGCCCGCCGATGTGGGGCTGCGCGCCGTGATGGAGAATTTCTTCACCCTGGTGGCCGATCAGATGGCCGAGGTCGGCCGTACCCGGCAACGCTGCGCCCGACGTATCCGGCGATTCGTGGCCGCGGGAACCCTCGAGGACAGTCGCGGTGTCGCACGTCAGCTCAACGCCGCGCTTGCCGCCGGCAACGACCTGCTGAAGCAGTCGCTGGCCGACCGGCGTCTCGGCTACGAGTTGCCCCTGGCCACGCCGGCGGTGACGTCGGTGGGCCGGTTGGCCTTCGAGATCCGTGAACCCTCGGCGCCCGCCCGGGCCCGCGCCGCCGACGGCCGCGGCGACCTCACCTCTTTCGCCTCGCTGGCCGGCCAGGTCGACACCGTTGAACTCGCCGAACTGGTCAACGACGCTCTCGCTTCGGGTCCGGCACTCCTGCACGACCTGATCGCCGCTCTCGACGAGCCCTACCTGGCACACGTGATCGTGCTGTGGTCGTGGGCATTGACCCAGCCGGGACCACGCGGTACGGAGTCGGTGTTCGTCCGGTTCCGCTCCCTGGAAGGTGAGGACAGGGCCATCGAGGTGCCCGTGGCGAGCTTCTCCGACCCGATCCCGACCGGTGCGGGCGCATCCGAACCCGCTGAGCTGATGGAGACCGACGTCTGATGACCGATACCGACACCCCGTCGGCGGCCCCTTTGCCGAACGAGTTCGCCGGATTCGACGAGCTGCCGACCGCCCTGACGCGTGGTCGCGACGACGCCCCCCGCAGCCCGCGCTTCGACGGGGACGTGTCCGAGATGCCCGACCGTGCCTGCTGGGCGCTCCAGAATCTCCTGACGCGACGGCATCTCAGCGGTGATCAGCAACCTCAGCTCTGGGCATGGGTGTCGGAGTATCAGGATCTGCTGCGCACCCGGCTCTCCGAACTCGACCTGCGGCTGCGGCTCGTCGACGAACTGCAGGTCGCATTCGTGGAGCAGGCAGGCTACGACTCGCGGTGGGGACGCCGGATCCTCAAGCGGGAGACCATCGACACCTACGACGCCATCCTCGCGCTGCACCTCGCGAAGTTCTTCCGTTCCGCCCGTGACGAGACCGTCCTGATCACCCGCGAGGAGATCCACGAGATGTTCGCCGGGGTGTCCAACACGATCGACCGGGATCTCGCCCTGTTCGACAAGCGCATAGAACGATCGATCGACAAGCTCTGCGAACTCGACTTCCTGCGGCGACATCGCGACGACCCCGACACCTTCACCGTGAGCCCGGTGATCTCGGCAGTGATGACCGCGTCGGTGATCACCGACCTGCAACGCCAGTTCGACCAATTCATCGGTGCCGGTGGTGACCTCGAATCCGAACCCGGACCCGGTGAGGCACATGCCCACGATGGCCCCGGCGACGCAGAGGACGAGGCAGAGGACGAGCCCGGGGACGAAGGAGACCAATGGTGAGCGACGCGACCGAGCAGTACTACCTGTCTCGGTTGCAGCTGATCAACTGGGGCGTGTTCGACGGCTATCACTCCATCGGATTCAGCGCCGGCGGCGCACTCATCACCGGCTCGTCCGGCAGCGGCAAATCCTCGCTGCTCGACGCGATCTCGTTGGCGTTCCTGCCCGACAACCGTCGCAATTTCAACGCCTCCGGCGACGCGACGGCGGCCGGCTCCTCCGGCGGCAAGCGCACCGTGGGCAAGTACGTGCGTGGGGCGTGGGGGGAACGGCGTGACGCCACCGGCGCGCATCGCGAGGTCATGTACCTGCGGGGCGGGGGACCGGCATGGGCAGCCATCGCGGTCACCTACACGTCGACGTCGGGCACGGCCATCACCGGTCTGGTGCTCAAGTGGCTCGCCGCGGGAAAACTCACCGACGCCCACAGCGCCTATTTCATCCACGACGGCGACGTCGACATCGTCGATCCCTGTAACGACTGGGCGTCGTCGGGGTACAGCGCCGCCCGTTTCCGGGAGGCCGGCTGGCAGGGCGGGCCAGGGGAGGGTCGGTACCTCTCGACCCTCTACTCCCTGATCGGCATCCGCGGGTCCGACGCCGCGCAACAGCTACTCGGAAAGGCCAAGTCGCTCAAGAGCGTTGGTGGACTCGCGCAGTTCGTGCGGGAGTTCATGCTCGACGAACCGAGCAGCATCACCGGAATCACCGATGCGCTCGAACAGATCAATCCGCTCGTCGAGGCCCGCGAACTGCTCGACGTGTCACGACGCAAACGCACCATTCTCGGCGACATCGAGGGACTCCACGAGCGCTACGCCACCGAGGCCGCCGGCTTCGACGTACTCGACACGATCGAACCCGACGTGGTGCGCGCGTACGTCACCAATCTGCGGCTGCGCAACGCCGAGCCAGAGATCGCCGACCTCGACGATCAGATCGCGCGCCTCGACAGCGACCTCGCCGCTCTCAACGTCCAGCACGACCAATTGCGACAGGACCACAGCCATCTGCTCGCGCGCGTCGCCACCTCGACCGGGGATCTGGCGCCGTTGCAGGAGCAGTTGGCCACCGCCCAGAAGGTGAGCAACGAAGCGTCGATCCGGCGTGCCGGGTACGAACACCGTGTCGGCGCACTGGGATTCGAGATTCCGGAGGATGCCGAGGAGTTCTGGTCTCTGCGGGAGACGTTGATGGAGGAGGCCACGCGAATCGACGGTGTGCTCGAGGCCGGCAAGGCGCACTACGCCCAGTCCCTTGCCGCCGAGGTGGCCGCCCGCACTCACCGCGATGCCGCACACGACGAACTCACCCGGGTCGAGCAGGCCGGATCCGCGCTTCCACGCGCCGAGCACGAGATCCGCCGCACCATCGCGGGTGCGTTGGGCATCGACGAGAACGACCTACGCTATGTCGCCGAGTTGGTGGAGTTGCGTCCCGACGCCGAGCGCTGGCGGGTCGCGGTGGAGAAGGTGTTGCGCCACGCGGGTCTGCGACTCCTCGTCCCGGACAAGCACTTCGGCGCAGCCCTACGTTTCGTCAACAACCACGACATGCGTGGCCGGGTGGCCCTGCACCACGCCGACAACCGGCCGGCGCCGATGACGGAACCAGGGACACTCGGTGCCACGCTGCGCGCGGCCGACCCGGATCACCCGTGCGCCAACGAGGCGCTGACCATCCTGGCGAAGTTGGGCAACCACGTCTGCGTGGACTCCACTGCCGAATTCAATGATCACACCCGGGCGGTCACCGACACCGGTTTGCGCAAGGACTCGGCGAAACTCGCGATCAAGGACGACCGCCAGCGCCTGCGTCCGTCGCAGTACATCTTCGTCGGCAATGTCGACGCCAAGATTGCCGCGCTGCGCGACGAACTCGACCACGAGAACCGCTCGTACGAGGCCGCGCGCGCGGCCAGCGGCGCACTCGACGCCGACCGTACCGCGCACGAACAACGCCGCGACGCCTACCGGCGGATCTGCGAACAGTTCACCACATGGAGCGAGATCGACGTCGAGTCCGCGGACGGGCGAGTCGACGCCCTCACCGAGCAGTACGAACTGCTGATGGAGGAGCATCCCGACACCGAGGCGCTCGGACGCAAGGCCGAGGAGCTCTGGGAGCAGGTGCGGGCCGCCATCTCGCAGGCGGCGCTGGTGCGCGACAAGATCGCCACCCACGATCGCCGCCGCACCGAGCTGCTCGAACTGGTCGAAAGCCTCACCCCCGAACCGATCTCGGCGCACGCGGAAAACTCGCTCGACGGTTTCCGGGAGCAGTCGGCGATCACCCTCGACGTGCTCGCACCCGAGCCTTATCGACAGGAACTACGCAAAACCGTTGCGCGCGAACGTGACCGGATGCGAGCCGACACCCGCCGGTCCCGCGACGAACTGACCCGGATTCTCGACGCCTACGACCGGGAGTTCCCCGACGCCATCCCGAATGACAGCGACGATCTCGACGAGCGCCTCCACGATTATGTGGCGCTGTGCCGCCGTATCGACGAGCGCGAATTGCCCGCCGCGTACGAGCGCATGCGACGACTGATCACCGAGCAGGCGCCCGGCGCGATTCTCGGCCTGCACATGGCCGCCGAGACCGAGGAGAAGCGCATCCTGGCGCAGATCGAACGGGTCAACACCGGCCTGGCCGCGGTGGCATTCAACCGCGGCACCCGGTTGCGACTGTGCCCGGGCCGCAAGCACCTGCCCGCGGTCGCCGAACTGACCGAGAAGGCACGGCAGATCTCCGCGCGGACCGCCGCGGTGAGTTTCGGTGACGAACAGGCGATCCTGGAGCAGTACACCGACATCCTGCTGCTGCGCGAACGCCTGGCCGGTTCCACTCCGGAGGATCGGCAGTGGACGCGCGACGCACTCGACGTGCGCAACCGCTTCGACTTCTACTGCGAAGAACGCGATTCCGACACCGGCGAGACAATCCGGACCTACAGCAATGCCGGCGACAATTCGGGCGGTGAGCAGGAGAAACTGATGGCGTTCTGTCTCGCCGGAGCGCTGAGCTTCAACCTGTCGCACCCGTCGGGCGGTACCCGGCCGATCTTCGCGCAGCTCATGCTCGACGAGGCGTTCTCGAAATCGGACCCTCAATTCGCCCAGCAGGCGCTTGCCGCGTTCCGCAAGTTCGGATTCCAGCTCATCATCGTCGCGACCGTGCAGAACACGAGCACGATCCAGCCCTACATCGACAATGTGGTGATGGTGTCGAAGACGCAGGACGCCGACAATCGCCCGGTGGCGACCGCGATTTCCACGTCGATCCAGACGTTCTCGGATCTGCGCCGCACCAATACCGGACACCTTCCGGGGTGACGGTGGTTCAATGACCCCATGAGTCACATGCGCACCACACGTTTGTGGGGCCGGTCCCGAGACCCGGCACTCGGGCCTCGTGCGTTGCGTGTACTCGCGATACCGCTATTGGTCGTGGCACTCGGCCTCACCGCCGGGTTCGCCACCGAGGCCGGCACCGCATCCGCGGCACCACCGCCGGGAACCACGCTGGTGCCAGGATCGCTCGAGGCCTGCGGTTCGAGCAATATGAAAGACATCGCCGCCTGTGCCACCGCCCGTTCCGGTGAATGGCTCGCACACATGAAGGAATCCGCCGCGGTCAAGCAGGTCGTGTGGATCAACAGCGTCGCCGTCGGCGTGTGGCGCAGCAGCAGCACCCGCGGGATCTGCGGGTTCTCCTCGATCGGGCTCGGTCTTCACCACTGTGACGGCACGACGTTCATCAACCCCCGCACCGACACGGAGCTGCTGCGCAACGATGTCACCGCCCTGGTCGCGTTGAGTCACGAAAGTGCCCACGGCCTGCAGGAAAAGGCCGGACTCGACCCGGTGTGGGTGACGGTGGTCAATTCACCCGACCTGTTCCGCTACGAACAGTCCGCCGACTGCTGGGCCGGGATGGCCATGCGCTGGTACATCGCGCGGCACATCGTGACGTGGCGCGATCTCGGCGTCGCCCGGGACCTGCTGCGGGCCTCGGGTGGCAACCGGGCCGATACGGGGCACGGCATCGGAGCACAACGCGTGGCCGCGTTCGATGCGGGCCTACGACGCGGCGCCACCGCCTGCAACACCATCATCGGACTGCCGGTGTTCCCCATATCGCGCTGAGGGCGCGAGTTCGGACCGAGGCAGTCACAACCCCGCGTGAGACAGGAATCGGCCGAACAATTCGTCGCAATCTGCCGCAGTTCGCGTGGCGCTGTGTTCGATCTCCGCGGCGAGTGCGGCGAAGTCGACGCCGTGGTCGGGCAATCCGGCCGTGGCGGCGCTGTATCCGTTGCGCCACGCGACGAAGCACTCCGGGGTGATCTCCGGGTGGAATTGGACACCAAGATGGGCACCAAGGATAAAAGCCTGCACATTGTGCGCCGTTGCGGCGATCACCTCAGCACCCGGCGGGGGTGTGATGGCGTCGTGATGGAACTCCAACCACGGGCCGGCGGCGATGAGATCTGGGCGAAGGGTACTCACCGTGGTGAATCCGTGTTCGGGAAAGTCGCTCGGTTTCACCGACCCGCCGAGCGCGCTGGCGAGTATCTGGGCACCAAAGCAGACGCCGAGAACAGGAATGTGGGCGTCATCGACACGCTGGAGAAGGCGCCGTTCCGCCGTGACCCAGTCCAGCGTCTCGTCGTACACGGAGTCTGGTGACCCGGTGACGCACACCAGATCAACACCATCAAGGCGCACGGCATCGGGGCCGTCAACGACAAGGTCGCCTACATTGCGTACGTCGACGAGGAACCCGCGTCGGCTCATCGCAGGTGCCAGCGACCCGAGAATGGCCCGCTCGTAACCGGGTAGCACCCCGTGTACCACGGCCAGCGCCCGCCGAACCGTGCGTCGACTCACACCAAGAAGGTGAGGTTGTGATGGCTGCGATGACCGTCGAGGAGACACGCGATCTTGCGTGCGATCTTCAGTTCGCCGTCTTCCCGGATGAACACATGACCCATCCACCCGGGAACGGTCTGCAAGTGGTGTCCGTCGCGCATCTCGTGGACCACGAACTGAGAGCGGATCTTCACCTCGTCGGCCATATCGGTCTCGACCCGGACAAAGCCCGTGTTGACGTGCGTGGTGTACGAGGGCGGTAGTTGCGAGTAGGCGACCCCGGTGCGCAACCACACGATCCGGTCACCCATCCGCCGTCGGTCATCGAAGGCGATGGTCACGTGCTTCTGCGGATCGCCGGCTTCGGGGTCGGGCATGTCACGTGCTGCTGGTATCCAGTACAGGCACTCTCGTGAATACAGCTGGTACCACTGTTCGAAGGCGCGCCGATCCAGCAACCAGCTCTCGTGCAGCACCAGTGCCTCGTACTCGTCGCGTTCGGCCTGCGTCAGCGGTGTGCCGATCGAGTCCCACTCCTCGAGATCGTGGCGCAGCATCGCGTAGTAGTCGTCGTCGATGTAACTCGACGTCAGACTGTCGGCGAGAATCGCGTTGAGCGCGTACCGCACAACGGGATCGTCGACATCACGATGAACCTCGAGTTCGGGAGCATTCACCGGGCAGCCAACTTCGTTTCGGAGGTCATCAGCTTCTTCCATTCACGCCAAAAGGATCGGATGGGCAGTTCGTCGGTCACCGGGCCGGTCAGATTGCCTTGAGCGTCATAGGTCTCCGTCCCGGTGTCGATGTGGCGGTTGGTCACCACCCACTCCATTTCCTCCACACCGAGCCCCACTTGGCATTCCTCGAAGTTGACCAGATCGTCCGGCTCTCCGAACGCCGGAAAGTCCTCCTGCAGACGCACTCTCAGGGAGTTGACCTCCGACGGTAAATCGGATGCGTCCAGACTGGTCGAGTACCAGACGATGTCGGTGTCGTCGACGGCCAGCGGTTCGATCACCTGGATCTGGTTGCCGATGATGAGCAGATTCGGAAAAATGTTGAGGTTCATACCGGAACCGACGACGACGTCGAGCGCCGCCTTGGCGGCCGCTTCATCGAGGCGGGCTCGAATGACCTGCTCATAGCTGTTCTGTCCGGGCATCGGGGCTGCCGAGTCCCAGTAACTGTCGATCTCTGCCCGCTGGTCGAGAAAGGTGTTGCCGTTGCCCAGATCTGTCACCGTCTGTAGCCCGGAGTCGACGTCGCCGAGCGCCCATTGCATGTCCACGCCCACCCCGTAGCGGTCCTTGCGCATGCGCAGCAGGGAGGCGTGCGAAAAGCCGGGATGGTAGCCGTCGGCGGAGTTGTCGTATACGAGCTTCCAGTTTCCCTTGCAGTTCAGGCGCGTCTGTCCATGGCGAACCACCAACTGCGCACCGGGCCATCGGTCGAGCCACTCGTCGATGTAGCGAGTGGCATCGCCGAGGTGTGCAGCGAGATCGTCGATTTCGTGGTTGAGGGTGCCGAAGATGAATCCCCGGTACGTCTGGATCCGCAGCCGACCCAATCCCATTTCGTCGCGGGCAAAACTGGGTCCGTATCCCTTGTGGATCGGCACCCCGGTGAGCTTGCCCGTGTTCGTGAATGTCCAGTTGTGATAAGGGCACATGAACCGTCGCGCATTACCCGAGTCGACACGGCACACCGTGGCGCCGCGGTGGGTGCACCGGTTGATCAGCCCGTGTATCTCGCCGGTCTTGTCGCGGGTCACGATGATCGGTCGGAGACCGAGTTTCTTGCGAACGAAATCGTTGGGATGGGGGACTTCACTCTCATGTGCGAGGAAGGTCCAGGTTCCGCCGTACACACGGGTCATCTCGGTGGCGAACACCGCAGGGTCGGTGTACAGACTGCGATGGACCCTGACATCGGTCACGAGTTCGTCGTAGGGATGTACCATTCCGGGTTCCCCGCTATCAGTACTTGGTGAAGTATTCACGGTGCTCCCACTCGGTGACGGTGTCGGGAGTCTTCTCCCATTCGGGTTCGGCGGCAAGGAATCTCCCGATCTCGGATGCCTTCATGCCCAGCACCCAGTCGATGAACACACTCCCGAAGGTGTCGCGGAAGAACTGGCTTCGCTTGAGTTCGTCGACGGCTTCCATCAACGTGACCGGCAATGCCGGCCGATCGGTCGCACTGTAGGGGTCGGCCTCCACCGGACCGGGATCGAGGTCACGGCGAATACCGTCGAGACCGGCCGCGATCTGGCACCCGATGTACAGATAGGGATTTGCGGTGGGCTCACCGACGCGGTTCTCGATGTGCGACGTGGGGTCACCCGGGCCGCCCTGTACGCGGCACATCGCCGCCCGGTTGTCGTGCCCCCAGGTCGCGCGGTCCGGCGCCAGCGAGTAGGGGCGGCGCCGCCGGTATCCATTGATGCTCGGGGTGGTGAAGACTGAAGCGGCGGAGGCGTGTTCGAGCAGTCCCGCCACAAAGCTTCGCCCGATGGGGGAGAGCAGTCCGTCGGAGTCCGGCTCTGCGGTGAAGAGGTTCTGTCCCTGGGCATCGGCCAGGCTCTGGTGCAGATGCCAGCCACTGGCACAGAACCCGGGTAGACCGGGCGCGGTCATGAACGTGGCATGCAGGCCCATCCGGGCACTGACCTGTTTGATCATCGACCGGAACAGAGTCATCGCGTCGGCCGCCTCCAGCGCGCCCATCACATCGAAGGTGAACTCGAGCTGACCCGGTCCGAGTTCGTCTTCCATGGTGCGCAGTGGCAGTCCGAGTTGCTCACAGTAATCGGCGACGGTGCCGAGGAAGCCGTCGATGGCGTCCATCTGCACCTCGGACTGATACGCGTAGCCCTTTCCGATCGTCTCGACTTCGGGGGGTGCGGGAGGCGACCCGAGAGCCCCACTGTCGACGGGTGCAAGTTTCGGGTCGATCACACGCGTCAGATAGAACTCGATCTCCAGTCCCGCAACGTATTCCATTCCTTCCGATCGAAGGTCGGCGACGACGTCCTTGAGTCTGTGGCGGGCGTCGAACGGTGCGGGCGTACCGTCGTTGAAGTACATGTCGCCGAGAATCCAGCCCGTGCCCGGTGACCACGGGAGTTCGCGAAAAGTGAGGGGATCGGGCACCAGGACGAGATCGGGGAAGCCTTCCATCTCCGCCATGTCGAGGCTTCCGCCCTTGGTGAACGGGTTGAAGGCGATGTTCTCGCCGGAGTCGAAATTGAACTGGGCGGAACTGAAATCGAGAGCGTTGCGCAGGGTGGACAAGAATGTTGTGGGCATCAACGTCTTGCTGCGGAGCTTTCCCTGGGGATCGGCAACGCTGACTCTGATCGTCTTGAACTGCTTGTCTTTGACTCTCTGCTCGATGACATCGGCGGCGGCCTGCTGTTCGTCCGACCACAGAGCGTGGCGAGCGATGAAAGCGCGGGGCGACGATTCGGACATGACACCTCCTGGGATGCAACCGTAGGGATGGACTGGGAGTGGCTGCGACAAAGGAGACGTTATGTTTGTTATGTATCAGACGGTCAACGTAACGCGTTAAACGTGTGTAACGAGGCCGTTCGCCTCTAGACTCTTGTCTCATGACCGCAGCGACTTCACCGAACGGCACCGTGGCACAACGTATCCGACAGGTGCGCGACACCCTGGCGCCCGGCGAGATTCGTGTTGTTGCGGCCCTCACCCGCGCATATCCGACCGCCGGTTTGGTGCCTATCGCGCAACTCGCGGCACAGGCCGAGGTCAGTGCACCAACTGCACTGCGGCTGGTGTCCAAGCTCGGCTTCAGTGGGTACGGGGCATTCCAGGAAGCACTGCGAGACGAGGTTCAGACCCGCTTGTTCTCGCCGGTGAACGCGTACCCCTCCGCGGAGCAGCACCCAGCGGCGTATACCGATGACGCCCATCACGCGGCGCTTGTCGACGCCGTAAACCGGTACGGAGACGGACTTCAGTCGACGGTCAACGGCATCTCATCGGATGATCTCCGGCAGGCCGTTTCGGCCCTGGCCGACCCAACCCGCACCGTGATGGCTGTCGGCGGACGATTCAGTTCTGTTCTCGCCACGCACTTCGCTCGATATCTGCACATGCTGCGGCGCGACGTCGTCGACGTGCCACCGAACTCGGGTGATCACATGGCCTCGCTGATCGACGTCGACGAAACCACGGTGGCATTGCTGTTCGATTACCGCCGGTATCAGCACACCACCATCGAATGGGGTGCAGCGGCAGCCGAACGAGGCGCGGAGCTGATCGTGGTGACCGACCAGTTCCTTTCGCCGTTGACCGCGCACGCGCGCGTCGTGTTCACCACGAGTCACGCTGGCCCGGGACCGTTCGATTCGATGGCTCATGGCTTCATGCTCGTCGAGTTGCTGATCTCGCTGATCGCCTCCGAGAGGGGCGAACCGGCGCGTGACCGCCTTGCCGGCTTCGAGGTTCTCCAACTGAGCGAGGAGAGCCATCAGCCACGCGGCCGCAAGAAGACGCGTCCGACGAGCTAAGCGCTGTAGTCGTAGAAGCCCTTGCCGGACTTCTTGCCCAGGTAGCCCGCCTCCACCATGCGCTGCAGCACGGGCGGCGGCGCGAAGTGCGGTTCGCGGAACTCCTGGTAGAGCGATTCGGACACGTCGAGCACCACGTCGAGGCCCACCTGGTCGCACAGGGTGAGGGGTCCCATCGGGTGGGCGCAGCCCTTCACCATGCCCGCATCGATGTCCTCCTTGGTGGCGTACCCGCTCTCGTACATGCGGATGGCACTCACCAGGTACGGGATCAGAAGTGCGTTGACCACGAATCCGCCGCGGTCGCCGGCCGCTATGGTGTGCTTGCCGAGATGGTCGCGCGCGTACGCGGTGACGGTCTCGATGGCCTGCGGCGAACTCGCCAGGCTCGAGATGATCTCCACCAGCGGCATCACCGGCACCGGATTGAAGAAGTGCACGCCCACCACGCGTGAGGGGTCGGCGACATCCTTGGCGATCCGGATGATCGGCAACGACGACGTGTTGGTCGCCAGGATCGCCTCGGGCGCGGTGACCTTGTCGAGTTCGGCGAAGAACCCGATCTTGAGCGATTCGATCTCCGGCAGTGCCTCGATCACCAGCTCACGGTCACCGAAATCGGCGATCGTGGTGGTGAGCCGAAGTCGCGCAAGCGCCTGCTGCGCGTCGTCGTCGGTGATCTTGGATTTCGCGACCGCACGGCCGAGTGACTTCTCGATCCGGGCGCGGGCGGCGTCGGCGGCCGCCTGATCGCGCTCGAGGACGAGGACGTCGTCGCCCGCGCGGATCGCCACCTCGGCGATCCCGGCGCCCATGGTGCCGCCGCCGACCACTCCGAGCTGTGTCATTGCAATCCTCCGCTGTTCGATTGATGGCTCGTGGTCAGCCTAGACGGTGCGCCGCCGCGCCTTGCGGCAGGGCACAGCCGACGAACCGGGCGGCCGCGTCAGCCGCCGAACCCGGCCACGTAGGCATCAATCCGATCGAGGTAGTCGCGGCGTTGCTCGTCGCTGATCCAGGACGCCACAAAAGAGTTGCGCGCGAGCGCAATCACCTGCTCGGTCGACAGCGAGGCGTGCTCGGCCAGTGCGGTCACGTTCCCGGCCAGATACGCGCCGAAATACGAGGGATCGTCGCTGTTGACGGTGACCGCGGCACCACGCCCCAGCAGGTAGGTGATCTCGTCGGACTTCATGTCGTCGGTGACGAAGCTGTTCGAGACCGGGCAACAGGTGAATCCGAGACCGCGTGCCAGTGCGTCGTCGACGAGCGCCGGGTCCTCCACGATGTTGGTGCCGTGGTCGATGCGTTCCACCTCGATCTCGTGAATCGCCTGCCTGATGTGCTCGATGCTGTTGGGTTGGTCGATGTCGCAGTGCATGGTGAGATGCAGTCCCGCGGCCCGGGCCCGTGCGAACACGGCGGCGAATTTCGACGGCGGATTGTTGCGCTCATCGGAGTCCAGGCCGACACCCAGCACCCAGCTGGTGAACTCGGTCGAGGCAAGCAGTGCATCCAGGGTGGCCTCGGCCGAATCGGGATCGCCGTCGGCAGGCAGATCACGCAGGAAGCACATGATCAGCCCGGCATCGATGCCGAGCCGGGCGGCGTCGACGGCGGCACGGTGATAACCGGTGATCACATCGGCGAAGGCGACCCCGCGTGAGGTGTGGGCCTGCGGATCGAAGAACATCTCGACGTGCACCGCGCCGTCGGCTGCGGCCCGTTCCAGGTAGGCCCAGGCCAGATCGTAGAAATCCTGCTCGGTCCGCAGCACCTCCATCGCCGGGTAGTAGATGGCCAGAAAGCTTGCCAACGAGTCGAATTCGTAGGTTGCGCGTACCTCGTCGACAGTGGTTTGTGCGAGCTCGACGCCGTTGCGTTGGGCCAGGGTGAGCTTCAGATCCGGTTCGAGGGTGCCCTCGAGGTGGACGTGGAGCTCGGCCTTGGGCAGTCCGGCGACGAAATCGGGGGTCGGGATGCGCGGAAGATCCATGCGCTCGAGCCTAAGGCGACTCTTGCCGCGACGCAGTCTCAGACCATGTTGTTACGGGTCAGCCAGCGCATCACCGGCCACCCGATGAAGACCGGCAGCCAGCAGGTCAGCACCCGGTAGAGCAGCACCCCGGGTACTGCGATCGCCGAGGGCACCCCGAATGCCGCCAGGCCTCCGATCAGCGCCGCCTCGACGGCGCCGACACCGCCTGGTGTGGGGGCCGCCGACGCCAGCGTGCCACCGATCATGGTCACCACGGTCACCGTGACGAAGGTGGCGGTGCCACCGAAGGCGTTCACACTGGCCCACAGCGCCAGGGCTGCGCCGAGAGTTGTTGCCGCACAACCGAGAACAATGATCGATAGTCTCTTTGGTTCACGGGACACCTCGACGAGGTCGGTGAGGATCTCGCTGAGTTTGGGACGTACCGCGGTCCGAAGCCAGTGCCGAAGGGTGGGGACGAACAGGAAGATCCCGATCACACCGAGCAGGATTCCGCCGATGAGATACAAGACGGTGGTGGACGGAACGAGGTGGGAGAGGTTGGTCGACGTGCCGGCGAGCGTGGTGAAGAAGACCAACAGCACCACGTGCACGATCACCTGCACCGCCTGTTGCAGTGCCACCGCGGTGGTGGCACGCACACCGCCGAGTCCGGCCTTCTGTAGAAAGCGTGTACTCAGGGCCAGCCCACCCACGCCCGCGGGGGTGGTGGTGGCGGCGAAGGTGTTGGCGAACTGCATGAGCGTGAGACTGCGGAAACTGACGATCTCGTTCGCGCACGCCCACAGTCCTGCCGCGGCCCCGACGTAGGTCAGCATCGACACGGCGAGTCCCACTGCGGCCCACCACCAGTTGGCGGTACGCAGTTCGCTGAAGAATGTCGGGACCGTGCTGATGAAGGGGTAGGCGACGTAGACCAGAGCCACCAGCAGCACCAATTGGATGACCTGGCTGCGCGAGAAGCGGGTGACCACCTCTCCCGGGATGGCGTCGGCTCCGGTCTGCGAGCGGATTTCGTCGCGTGCCGCCTTCATCACCGCCTCAGGTTCGCCGAGAGGCTCCCGAATCCTGCGCGGCAGAGCGGATTTGGTCAGCCGACGTGATGCGGACAGCACGCTGTCCTCGTCGAAGGCGTCGATGGCCGCGGCCACCGCGGTGTGTGCCCCGTAGAGGTCGGTCGTGGTGGCCAGCAACTGCGCGATGTCCGATTGCATCTGCACGTCGGTGGCCCCGAACTCCGCATAACCGAAGCCCCCGAAGCGGACGTGCCCGTCGTCCACGGTGATCTCGGTGACGCGCAGGTCGCCGTGTGTCATGCCGTGCTCGTGCAGCGTGGCCAGCGCCCGCCACACGCGCGGCGCGGGATCCGGGTCGGTGCATGTGTTCACGGTGCATCCGCGGGTCGGCGTGTGCGCGTACAGAGTCCAGCCGAGGTCGAGCTGGGCCACCGCCAGGGTGTCGGCATTGGACAGGTCCAGGCGCCGCACCGCCAACTCCATCAACCCGCGATGTTCGACAGCCCGCTGGACCGACAATTGCAGCGGGGCGGTCTCCTGGCTGCGCAACCGGATCTTGTTCCAGAACTGACGCAACGCACCCGCACTGCGTTGATTCGGTCCGTACAGCGAGATCATCACCGTCGACGGCGTTCCCATCGGGTCCGGGACGCCGGTTTCCGCCGACAGCATCAACGGCCCGGCCCCCGCCGGACGCAGCACGGTGAGCCCGGTGACCACGACACCACGACGTGCCAGCGCCCGGACCATCTGCTCGAGCGGCACAGCCAGCGCCGGGGTACCCACCACCCACACCACCAGTGCACCGACGAACCATCCCGTCGCCAATCCCAACAATGCGCGCGCGGGGACCACCGCGCTCACGAACAAATGAATGGGAACGAACGCCAGCAACAACGCCCACCACCAGCGCCGCCACCGCGCCGGAAGCCACGGCCCCGACACGGTGAGCACCGCGGCGAGCATCCCGATCCATCGCGGATCGTCGAGGAACTGCGACAACACCGAGTCCAGTCGTTCGCCCCGATCGAAATGCCACTGCGGCGCGGCGATTCCGTTCTCGGTCACCGAGAGTGCGAGAAAGCTGATCGACGCGGCCGCGAAGTATGCCCACAACATGCGCCACTGTCGGGCCGCCACCAGACCGACGAGGACGACGAACGGCAGCGCGAACAGGGCGATGCCGTAGGCGAGATACACCAGATCCGCTTGCCGCGGGGTGAGCACGCCGACGATGTCGGAGATCGACTTCTCCAGACCCACCCAGTCGGCGCGCGTGATCAGCGAACCCACGATCACGATGGCGAGGAAGAGCCCGGCCAGAGTCAACCGGAGGATGTCGCTGGTGCGCCGGGTCAGCGGTTGCAGCAGACTGCCCGAAACGGCAATCTCGCGACCGTCGATCTCCACCGGCTACGTCTTTCGTCCGGCCAGGATCACTGCGGTCCGGGCGCTGGCCAGGTAGTGGTCGTCGGGGTCGATCAGCACCTCGGCACCGGGTTCGGCGAAGTCCTCACCGGCGGGCAGACATGTGTCGACGACCCGATGCCATGAATGCCCATCGGGCAACTCGGGCAGCACGATCCACGCGTTGTTGTAGTCGGCGTTGAGGATGAAGTACAGCGAGGAGACCGGGTTGTCGGGGTAGGCGTCCTCGGTGTCGAGGCGGTAGCACAGCGTGTGCGCGGCGGGATCCGACCAGTGCGGCGAATTGCCGTCGGGGCCGAACCAGGTGAGTTCGGCGACCATTCCCGCGTCGTTGTCGGCACCGAGCCGATACTTGCGGTGCTGCAGCGCCTTGAATCGACGCGTGAGAGCGATTGCCTTCGAGGCGAACTCGAGGATGTCACGATTGCGCTCGGCCAATGTCCAGTCGAACCAGGAGATCTCGTTGTCCTGGCAGTACGCGTTGTTGTTGCCGCCCTGGGTGCGTAGGAACTCGTCGCCACCGAGCAGCATCGGCGTGCCTGCGGAGAACATGAGCCGACAGAGATGGTTCTTGACAAGCTGATGACGCAACCCGATCACCTGCGGGTCGTCGGTGTCGCCCTCGGCACCACAGTTCCACGAGTTGTTGTCATCGGACCCGTCCCGATTGTCCTCGCCGTTGGCGTCGTTGTGCTTGTGGTCGTAGGAGACGAGGTCGTGCAGCGTGAAGCCGTCGTGGCAGGTGATGAAATTGATGCTGTTGTACGGGGTTCGGCCGTCGTCGGCGTAGAGGTCCGCCGAACCGGTGAGTCGCCGGCCGAGGTCGGGTAGCTGGCCGTCGTCGCCCTTGACGAAGCGGCGCATGGTGTCGCGGAATCTGCCGTTCCATTCCGACCAGTCGACCGGGAAGTTGCCGACCTGATAGGTGCCGGTGTCCCACGGCTCGGCGATGAGGACCGTGTTGGACAACACCGGATCGGCGCTGACGGCTTCGAAGAACGGCGCATGCCCCTCGAAGCTATCGTCGCTGCCAGCGCGGCCGAGGACCGCCGCGAGATCGAACCGGAATCCGTCGACATGCATGTGTTGCACCCAGTACCGCAGCGAGGCGAGCACCATGCCGATCACGGTGGGACTGGAGAAGTCGAGGGTGTTTCCGGTACCGCTGAAGTTCATGTAGTACCGCTTGGGCGCGTCGTCGGCTCCGGTCAGCATGTAGTAGGCGGGATTGTCGATACCGCGAAACGACATGGTGGGGCCCATCTCGTTGCCTTCTCCGGAGTGGTTGAACACAACGTCGAGGATCACTTTGAGGCCGTTGCGATGAAGTTCACGGACAAGGGTTTTGAACTCGTGCACTGCGCTGCCGGGGGTGTCGCCGGACGCGTAGGACGATTCGGGGGCGAAGAACCCGATCGTGTTGTAGCCCCAGTAGTTGATCAGTCCCTTGTCCACCAGGAAGTCGTCGACGTAGTGCTCGTGAATCGGCAGCAGTTCCACCGCGTTGATTCCGAGCCGGGTGAGATGGGGGATCTTCTCGACGAACCCGAGATAGGTTCCCGGAGCGTCCACCCGCGCCGAGGGATGGGCGGTGAATCCCTTCGTGTGCACCTCGTAGATGATGAGTTCCTCGAGCGCCAGTTCCGGGCTGGTGATCCCTTGCCAGTCGAAGGAGTCGTCGTCGATGACGATGGCCTTCGGGACGACCGGGCCCGAATCGCGGTGATCGGGGGAGAGATCGGCATCTCCTTGCTCGGGATCGTAGGCCAGCAGCAGATTGTCGGTGTTGCGGAACTTCCCGGTCACCGCCTTGGCGTACGGGTCGAGGAGTAGTTTCGCGGGGTTGAAACGCAGTCCCGATGCGGGCTCGTACGGGCCGTCGACGCGGTAGCCGTACAGTTGTCCGGCGCCAACCCCTTCGACGTGGACGTGCCAGGTCCCCTCGGTGGGACCGGACAGCTCGATCACGTCGGTCGGCTCGGCGTCGGCGTTCGGATACAGCTCGAGCACCACGCGTGACGCCGTGGCCGAGTGCAGCGCGAAGTTCACCCCGGTGCGGGTCAGTGTTGCGCCCTGCGGCGCGGGCGCCCCCGGGGATGTGGTGTGGGTGGTGTGTGTCCGGTCCAGATCCATCTGCGGCTACTCCTCGAGACGGCGGCGTCGGCGTGTTTCGGCGGCGAGCGGTGAACCGCCGGAGGCAACCACACCATCCTCATCACCGCGACCGTGCCTCGCAACCACAACACGCGTTCTACCCTGCTCGTATGTCTGCGCGCGAGGAGGCGATCGGAAGATGACGTCGGTGGAATCAAGAGATCTCCGGCTTCCGCGATGGGTGGTGGTGTGGTTCGCCGTCACCGCAGCCATCCAGACCTATGACGCCTGCTACGAGCTGCTCGGGTCGATCTCGCACCGGGGTGGGTCGATGGCCTGGCTGTGGCCGGGGCACGTGTTCTACTCCTCCTTCGATCATCGCTATGCCGGGTTCGACGCCTTCGGCAGCGCGCAGAGTTGGGCAAACCTGCTCGAGGTGATCGCCTTGGTGTGGGTGCTCAGTCATGCGCGTCGGTGGTCGGCGGTGATCGTCGGGTTGCTGGTGTCGGTCGCGACGTTCTGGAAGACGGTGATCTACTTCCTGGTGGAAGCGGCGAGCGGACTGGAGATGACCAGGCAATCGCTCGACCGTGGCGACCTCGGCGGGTTCCTCATGGTGGCGGTGCTTCCGAATCTGGTGTGGATCGTGGTGCCGGGCGCCGTGGTCATCACGCTCGGTCGCCAGGTGTACCGCGTTGGCGTCGCAGCGTTGGCGGCCGATGTGCCCGCATCCGACGACCACTCCGGCGATCACAACGCACGCAGGTAGCACAGCATCCGGTGGTCGGCGCCGGGTTCGATGTTCACAAACCCGTGCCGCTCGTAGAAGCGCCGCGCTTCCACGTCGATTTCGTCGACGTTGATGTGCATTTCCAGGGCGCCGCGGGCCGTCACCGCCGCCAGCGCCTCATCGAGCAACGCCGCCCCGACACCCTGGTCACGGAGATCCGGCTGCACGTACAGTTCTTCGAGTTGTGCGATCGAACCCTCACCATAAGGTGTGGGCCGCAACGTGATCAGCGCGAAGCCCACCGCGCCGCACTGCTCGGCGAGCAGCACGACGACGTCGTCGCGGTCGAGCAGGATGCGGAACCGCTCACCGAACTCGGCCGCGGTGGGCGTCGGAGCGTGGAACTCGGTGTTGAAGTCATAGAGCAGTCGCGACACGTCGCCGGCATCGGAGACCCCGGCGCGCCGAATCGTGGGGTCGCCGGGCGTCGCGGGGCGCGTGTCCGAAGACGTGCCCGGGTCGCCGGCGGCAGCGCGCTTGTCGAAACTCACGCTGATCTTCTCGAAGCCTTTGCTGCGCTGCGCCCGCGCCTGCGCTGTGTAGGCCGCCTTGTCGCCGGCGGTCAGCACCACGTTGTCGGTGAACGGGGTCAGCAGTGACCGCGGATAGAGCTTGTCGACACGCACCACGTTCAGCTCGAGGCACACCACGATCAGCACCGACGCGAGGTAGAGGAACGCGAGCAGACCGAGCACCACCGCGAACACCCCGTAGGTTTCACTGGCCCTGCCGATGACGCGTTCGACGTAGATGGACCCGAACTTCTGCAGCGCCTGCCATCCGATGCCGGCGACGATCGCCCCGGGCAGCACGTCACGCAGCCCGACGGCGCGTGCGGTGCCGAGGCGGAACGCGGTCGCGAAGACGGCGGTGTTGAGCAGTACCGATCCGGCCAGCGTCAGCCAGTGGCTCAGGGAGCCCAGTTCGATGGCGGCCCCGATCCCGTTGAGGACGGTGAGGGCGATGATCGCGACGCCGACCGTCGACAGCAGCATCGCACCCTTGATCCGGACCTGGATGGGGTTCGGTCGGCTGTTACGTGGCACCGTCCATGCGATGTTCATCGCGTTCTGCGCCGCGACCGCGATTCCCAGTCCGCCGTAGACGGCGGTGACCACGCCGATGGCAACCGCCACGCCACTGCCCGACAGCTTGCCGGATTCTCCCAATTGCGATCCGATGACGGGAATCTGGGAGAGCGCGGAGTCGATGATGCGCGCTTGGAGTTCGGGATTGTCGTGCAGCACGAAACCGAGCACCGAGGTGAACACCAGCAGCAGCGGAAACAGCGACACAAACCCGTAGTAGGTCATCAGTGCGGCCAGATAACCGCCCTGGTCGTCGAAGAACTTGTACGCGACGGCCAGGGGGTAGCCCGAACGGGGATGCCGACGCTGGAAGCCGTCGATGCGTTCGGTGAGCGACACCCGTGAGTGTATCGCGCCGCTGCCTGATCGGCCCGATCAGCACCTTCTCATGCGGCCTCGACCACCTCGTCGAAGGCGTGTGGTCTCACCGCCCGTGGGGCAGTCAACGCCGCCAGGCGCACCGGACGATACTGCGGATCGGACTCCATTCGCACGGCGACCGAATTGGCGATCGTCGCGCCTACCGGGATGGTGCGGGTGACCGGCGGACCCCAGTAGGGTCGCCACGACCGGCGCATTGCGGCCAACGCACTGCTCTTCGGAAGGAGAAGTCGATTGGTTGTTGCGTCCGTGTTCAATTCGATTCGGTGCCGACCGGCCCGCTCCAGCATCCATGCCAGGGTGATGTCGGAAAGTGAAGGCGCGGTGGCCGTTCCGCCGCCGCCCACGTCGCAGTGGACACCGGCGAACCACACTTGTTCGATGATCTGTCCGGGTGCCGGGGAATCCCACAGCGACGGCTGGAACTGTCGGCGGCGCTCATCGATGGCCAGCGCGTGATAACCGGCCCGGACGTCACGATGCAGCGCGGTGTCGAGAAATCCGTACCGCTGTTGATCCTGATGTCCGAACAGTGCACCGGGGACGCCGAGCGTACCGACGGTGTCCCACACCCCGATCATCTCGATGTGGGCGTCGACGAATCCCGCCGGCCGGTCGACCCAGGACGACGCTCCGTCGCGACGGCGATAGGCACGGAATGCTGCGTCGACGTCGTCTGATGTGGGGGCGTCGGCGGGAAGTCCGCAGTAGGCGATCATGCCGGCGAGACTGCGCGCGGTGTAGGCGCCGCGACTGAACCCGAACAGATATACCGTGTCGCCGGGCACGTAACTGGTGGCGATGCGGTCATATCCCCGGCGTACGTTGTCGATCAGGCCGTCGCCGAAGGCCCCGCCGGTGAGCCGCCGCAGCATCCCACCGGTGCGTCCGACGCCCTGGTCGTAGAACGTCAGTTGCGTCTGCGACCGTGCGAGGACCGAGTAGAGCCGCGAGACGTTGGTGTGGGTCGCGGGACCGTTCCATGTTCCGTCTGCGCAGTAGATGAGCTTCTTGGGCATCGGTGCCCCCTGGTGTGAGTGTGCGGGCTGATGGCAGTGACGCTAGGCACGGGTGCTCTCGAACTGTGGCGTAGCGCGCTACCTGTCTTTCGTCGCGACCGGCCGAAACCGTGCTGATCGGTACCTGTCCCGCCGACCGGCCCTCGCCGGGTGCGCCCGAGTCGGGGTATCTCGCGGTGCGGGTCGTCAGTTCACCGGGACGTCGATGATCGGGCGACGCACGCCGGCCCCGGCGCCGTCGAAGTGCCACCACTCGCCGGAGTACGCCGACAATCCTCCCGATGCCATGGCAGTGCGCAGTCGCGCACGGTTGCGCTGCGCGGTGGGTGACACCCCATCGACCGCGAATGCGGTTGCGGCGGGGGAGAAGTCGTCGAAGTCGGTCCCCATGTCGACCAGGCAGTGGTCACCGATTCGGTGGGGCGCCGGGCATGTGGGGTTGCGGGTGGCGAGGCTGACGTCGACCGACCGGCCCGATTCGTGGCTACGCGAGTAGGGCCCCGGCGCCGCCACCCACGCCGGATCGGGCACCTTCTGATACATCCGCACCTGCACCGAATGCGGCCGGTAGCAGTCCCAGAACACCAGGGTGTCGCCGGTGGTGCGCAACTGACGTGCGGCCGTGCGCAGTCCGGCGGTCATCGACTCGTGGACGAGGCATCGGGCATCGACGGGGTAGAGCCGTACCCCGACAAAACTGTGCGGCGTGGCATACCGCAAGTCGACGAGGGCGTCGGGCACCACCGTCCGGATGTCGACGAACCCCTCGGCTCGGGCAGCGGGCGACACCGGGGCGATGGCCTCCCGGGATACCGGGCTCGCAGTGGGAAGGTCCGACGACGCCTCCGACGGCGTCGCCTGCGACGGACTCCCCGTCGCGCAGCCGACGGTCAGTGCCGCACCGACGATGGCCGCCGCGATCAGCGGGGAGGGAGGTCGTCGCATGTGTCGTGTCTACGCCCCCACGTGCCGGTCGGCAATCTCGAGGGCCTGATCCAGGATAGCCATGCCCTCGCGGACCTCGTCGTCGGTGACCGTGCACGGCGGCACGACGTGGATGCGGTTGAAATTGGCGAACGGCAGCAGGCCGGCGGATGTGCACGCGCCGATCACCTCCGTCATCGCGGGGCTACTCGACCCGTACGGGGCCAGCGGCGCCTTCGTGACCGGGTCGGAGACGAGTTCGATCGCCCAGAACACGCCGACACCCCGCACGTCGCCGACACTGGGGTGCGCATCGGCGAGGCGGTGCAGTTCCGGTCCGATGACCTCCCTGCCGACCCGCGCCGCGTTCTCCACGATGCGCTCGTCCTCCATCGCCCGGATGGTGGCCACCGCGGCAGCGGTCGCCAGCGGATGCCCGGAGTAGGTGAGTCCGCCGGGATACGCGCGGTGCGCGAACGTCTCGGCGATCGCCTCGTTGATGGCCACGCCGCCGAGCGGCACGTATCCGGAGTTGACGCCCTTGGCGAAGGTGACCAGATCCGGCGTGACATCGAAGAGGTCGACGGCGAACCACTCTCCGGTGCGGCCGAATCCCGCCATCACCTCGTCGGCGATGTACACGATGCCGTAGCGGTCGCACAGGTCCCGCACGCCCTGCAGGTAACCGCGCGGGGGCACCATGATGCCCGCGGTACCCGGGATCGTTTCCAGGATGATCGCGGCGATGGTCGACGGTCCCTCCATTCGGATCACCTCGTCGAGGTGATCGAGGGCGCGCGCACACTCCTGCTCGTCGGTCTCGGCGAAGAAGCGGGACCGGTAGCGGAACGGCCCGAAGAAGTGGACCACACCGCTGTTTCCGTGATCGTTGGGCCAGCGCCGCGGATCTCCGGTCAGGTTGATCGCCGTCTCGGTGCCGCCGTGGTAAGAGCGGTACCTCGAGAGCACCTTGTAGCGTCCGGTGTGCAGCCGCGCCATGCGTACCGCGTGTTCCACCGCGTCGGCACCGCCGTTGGTGAAGAACACCTTGTCGAGTCCGGACGGTGTGTGGCCGGTGATCAGGCGGGCCGCCTCCGACCGGGCGGCGTTGACGTGTTGCGGCGCAACGGTACACAGCTTCGCGGCCTGGCCGGCGATCGCCGACACGACCTTCGGGTGCTGGTGGCCGATGTTGGTGTTCACCAGCTGAGAGGAGAAGTCCAGCAATCGTTTTCCATCGCCGTCCCACACGTAGGAACCCTGCGATGCGGTGACGGTCATCGGCGCGATCTCGGCCTGCGCCGACCACGAATGGAAGACGTGGGCGCGGTCGAGTTCGTACGCGCGGGCCGCCTCCGCGCGCGCCCCGGCGTCGGTGAGGCCGTTGGGAAGGGTGTGGCGGTCAACCGTGGCTGTCACGATGGTGTGGTCACCTCTCGTCTCGTGGGAATGAATCAGGCGTTCCGCCCTGATCAGATGTTCTGCGGGAAGCCGAGATTGAGGCCGCCGTGTGAGGGATCGAGCCAGCGCGTGGTGATCGCCTTGGCGCGCGTGAAGAAGTGCACGCCCTCGGTGCCGTGGGCGTGGGTGTCACCGAACAGGGAGGCCTTCCATCCACCAAAGCTGTAGTAGGCCATGGGAACCGGGATCGGAACGTTGATGCCCACCATGCCCACCTCGACCTCGTTGGCGAACCGCCGGGCGGCACCCCCGTCGTTGGTGAAGATCGCGGTGCCGTTGCCGAAGGGGTTGTTGTTGATCAGTTCGAGCGCTTCGTCGTAGGAGTCCACCCGCACCACCGACAGCACCGGTCCGAAGATCTCGTCGGTGTAGATGCTCATGTCGGTGCTGACATGATCGAACAGGGTGGGGCCGAGCCAGAATCCGTCGGCACCACCATCTGCTTCCACGCCTCGACCGTCGAGAACGATGGTGGCCCCGTCCTTTTCGCCGGCATCGACATAGGAGGCGACCTTGTCGCGGTGTGCCGCGGTGACCAGCGGGCCCATGTCGGCGTCGCGTGTGCCGTCGCCGGTGCGGATGGTCGACGCCCGCTCGGCGATCTTGGCGACGAGTTCATCGGCGATGTCACCGACGGCGACGGCGACCGAGATCGCCATGCATCGTTCGCCCGCCGAACCGAAGCCGGCGTTGACCATGGCGTCGGCGGCCAGATCGAGGTCGGCGTCGGGAAGGATGATCGCGTGGTTCTTGGCGCCGCCGAGGGCCTGGACCCGTTTGCCGGCCGCGGTGCCGGTGGCGTAGACGTACTGGGCGATCGGCGTGGACCCGACGAAGCTGATGGACTTGATACTGGGGTTGGTGAGCAGTTCGTCGACGGCGGTCTTGTCTCCCTGGAGCACATTGAACACACCGTCGGGGAGTCCGGCGTCGCGCCACAGTTCGGCCAGCCACAGCGAGGCGGACGGATCCTTTTCCGAAGGCTTGACCACCACGGTGTTGCCCGCGGCGATGGCGATGGGGAAGAACCACATCGGCACCATCGCCGGGAAGTTGAACGGCGAGATGATGCCGACCGGTCCCAGCGGTTGGCGCACCGAGTGCACGTCGACCTTGGTCGATGCGTTCTCGCTGAAACCGCCCTTGAGCAGGTGGGGAATCCCGCAGGCGAACTCGGCCACCTCCTGTCCGCGCGAGATCTCACCGAGCGCATCGGATGTCACCTTGCCGTGCTCGGCGGTGATGATGGCGGCGAGTTCGTCCTTGCGGGCGTTGAGCAGTTCGCGGAATCCGAACATGATTTCGGTGCGCTTGGCCAGACTTGTGTCGCGCCAGGCCGGGAAGGCTGCGGCGGCGGCGGCGATCACCGCTCGCGCATCCTCCACGCCGGCGAGGGCGACCTGCCCGGTCACCACGCCGGTGGCCGGGTTCGTCACCGGGGCGGTGGCGGTCGATGTGCCGGGAAATGCTTTGTTGTTGGCCCAGTGACAGATCGTGGCTGACATGCGGCACCCTTTCGTTCGACGCTCGTGACCCGCGGTGTTTCCTCCAGTGTCGGGCTCGGCGGACACCGAACAGCGTGACGTTCTGTAACCAATGAGGCGACTGGAATTACACTCTGTAAATGCCGATCACCGTGGCGGATGCCGTCTCGCTGCCCGAACTGCAACGGGGTGACCCCGAGATACTGAGCGACCGCCGCTTCGACGAGGAGATCCGGTGGGTGCACATCGGGGACGTGCCCGACCTGACCGGGCTGCTCCAAGGTGGGGAACTGGTGCTCACCACCGGCGCGGCACTGGCGAACTGGCCGCAGCGCTATCTGGAGGGTCTCGCGGAATCCGGTGCGGTGGGGGTGGTGGTGGAGTTGGGCACCATGCTGCCGAGGCTTCCACCCGCGGTCGCCCGCATCGCACGCGCACAGGACCTCGCGCTGGTCGTGCTGCATCGCACGGTGCGGTTCGTCGAGGTCACCGAAGCGGTACACCGCCGCATCGTCGCCGAGCAGTACGACGCCGTCGAGTTCGACCGGCGCGCGCACGAGACCTTCACCGACCTGAGCATGAAACGCGCCTCCGTCGCAGCCATCGTTGACGCCGCATCCCGCATGCTCGACGAGCCCGTGGTCCTCGAAGACCTCGCACATCGCGTTCTCGCCGTGGCGGCGTCCGGGCAGAGCGACACCGCGTCGGTGTTGACCGACTGGGAGCGTCGCTCCCGACGGGTGGCCGGCGCGACCGGTGTCGCCGAGCGCTGGCTCTCGACCACGGTCGGTCCGAGCGGGGAGTCCTGGGGCCGGCTGATCATTCCGCGCACGCCGTCGTCTGCCGGCCGCGCACGCACGGTCCTCGAACGCGCCGCCGTGGCCCTGGCTCTGCATCGGATGATCGAACGAGACCGGACAGGCCTGCAACAGCGCGCCCAGAGCGGGCTGCTCGACGACGTCCTCGAGGGCCGCATCACCGCCGAACGCGACATCTCCGCCCGCGCGCACGCGCTGGGTCTGCGTCACGCCGAAGCGTATGTGCCCCTGGCGATCCGGATCGGCAGTACTCGACCGGACACCGATCCCATCGACGCTCAGCGGCGCCATTCCGCCGACCTGGAGGCCATTGCCCACGGCGTGCACGCCGCCGGGCACAGCGCCCTGTTCACGAGCCGCTCCAATGGCGACATCGGCGCGATCGCCGCGGTCTCCGCGACCACCCCGACAACCGGGGACCCACTCCTCGGAGTCGCCGAATCGATTCGTGCTGCCGCACACCGCATCGACGATGCGGCCGACTGCGTGGTCGCGGCGGGCACGCCGCGTGGGCACGTGGCCGACGCCATCCTCGGTCTCGACGATGCGGCCCACGTCGCCGAGGTGGCCACCGCGATGAGCGGCCCCCGCCGTTCGCTCTATCGCGCCGCCGATGTCCGACTCCGCGGATTGATCGCCGTGCTCAAGGATGATCCACGTGTTCAGGCCTTCGCCGAAACCGAGCTCCGGCCGGTACTGGCCGGGACTCCCGATTCGCTCGACCTTCTCCGGGAATACCTTCGTGTGCAAGGAAACAAGGCGGCGCTCGCGCAGCGGCTGCACATCAGCCGGCCGGCACTGTACAAACGGTTGCGCGCGTTGGAGGCGACGCTGGGGGCCGACCTCGGCGACGGCGAATCGATGCTGTCACTGCACGTGGCCGTGCTGATCCACGATGTGCGATCCGGACACTCATATCGAACGTATGAGCGATAGACTCGACGCATGGAGATGCGGGCGATCGGCGGCGACAGTGGACGGCCGGGCAACGCATCGGCTTTCCATCACGTCGGACACCGGGCGGTGCTGATCGACCTGGCCGCCCTGTTTCCGACGCCACCGCATTTCGAGGGTCGCTATCAACCCGACGGATTGCAGATCCGTTCGGTACATCTGGGAGTTCTGACGGCGTGGTCCATGGACGATTGGGGCTGCTGGTTCGGGCGGGTCACCTACACCGTGAAGACCACCAGCCGCGAGGAGCAGGTCACGCATTGGGTTCCGGCATGGGCATTGCGCCCGGCACCGCACGGGGGCAGCAGCACCACCGGGTGAGTCGGATCAATGACGCATGATTTCGGCGATCCTCTTGCCTTCCATCCACCGTTGCTCGACGGGCCTTCTGGCGCCGGCCTCGATCAGAGTCGGATACGACGTCAGGTCGGTGAATTGCAGTCGGCCGGTTTGGAACCCGATCATCGCGCTGGCACGGCCACCGGATTCCAGTTGCTCGGAGAGGAACTCGACGCAGCGTGCGGTCATGCTGGTGGCGTGGATGCGGTCGAACGGTGAGGGATCTCCGCCCTCCTGCAGATGGCCGAGAACCGCTTGTCGGGCGTCGAACAGTTCTCCGCCCTCCTTCTCGAACAACGACGTGATGAACCAGGTGTTGTACACGGGGTCGGCGCCTTCGCTGAGGATGATCAGGCCCAGTCTTCTGCCGGACCGGAAGCGGTCGGCCATGTTGTGAATGTCGGTGGTCAGGTCGTCGATGGTGATGCCGTCCTCGGGCATGTAGATCCGTTCGGCACCCGAGGAGATTCCCGAGAGCAACGCGAGGTATCCGCAGTTGCGCCCCATCACCTCCACCACCACCACCCGCCGGGTGGCCACCGCGGATTGTCGGATCTTGTCGACGTCGGAGACGATGCTGTTGAGCGCCGTGTCGCTGCCAATGCTCAGTTCGGTCCCGGGCACGTCGTTGTTGATGGTCATCGGTAGGCACACGATCGGAATGTCGAGTGCCGAGAATCGTTCTCGATGCCTGTGCAGTTCGTAGGCGGCCTCGTACCCTGCCCATCCGCCGGCCATCAGCAGACCGTCGATGCGGTGGGCAGCGAGCTGTTCGGCGATCTGCGCGATCGCCTCGCCGGACGGGACGTACCGATCGGTGCCGATTTCGGCACCACCGTCCGACACCCAGCCGCTGACGTCCATCCAGTCCATCTCCTGGATCTGGCCTCGGCGAAGTCCACGGAAACCGTTCTTCACCGCCACCACGGTGTAGCCACGGTCCAGACCCAGGCGAACGGCTGCGCGCACCGCGGTGTTCATGCCCGGTGCCGGGCCACCGGCGTGCACGATCGCGAGTCGGAATCGGCGCCGACCGTGCGGTGTCGGGCGCGCGGCGGCCTGCTGGACCGTCTGGAGAATGCGGTGGGAATGGCGAAAACTGCCGCCACGCAACAGCATCGCACCCTCGTAATCATGATTCTTGATGCGGTCGGCGACGGCACGGGTCTGCTCGACGCATTCCATCAGGGGCGAGGTGACCACGCGGTTCCCACGCAGACCCACCAACTGGGCCGGCGCTTCGGGATCGTCGGTGAGCAGGCGTTCCACCGCGGCGTTGCCCATCAGCGTCGCCAGGTAGCGATCGAACGCACTCGGCGGGCCGCCGCGCTGGACGTGGCCCAAGGTGGTGATCCTGGTGTCCTCACCGAGTTCGTCTTCGAGGAGTTTCTTGATCTGCTCGGCGGTGATCGGGTTGCCGTGACAGTCGTGGGCGCCCTCGGCGACCACCACCACCGATTGGCGCCGGCCGATGAGACGACCGGTTCGTATGTCGTGGCACATCCGGTCTTGCCAACCGTCCTCGGGGGGCTGCTCGGGAATCAGCACCCAGTTGGCTGCGGTGGCCAGTGACGACATCAGCGCGAGGTAGCCACAGTTGCGTCCCATCACTTCCACCACGAATGAACGCTGGTGGCTCGACGCGGTGCTGCGCAGCGCGTCCATCGCCTCGACGATCCGATGCAACGCGGTGTCGGCGCCGATGGTCATGTCGGTGCCCGACATGTCGTTGTCGATCGAGCCGACGATGCCCGCCAAGCGGAGGAACGGGTGAGCCTGCGCGACGTCGGGGGCGACCTCGCCGGCATCGACCAACTCGGCGAGCAGTTCGGGCCATTCGGCCCGGAACATGTTCGCGCCGGTGAGACTGCCATCTCCGCCGATCACCACCAGGGCGTCGATGCCACGCTCGAGCATGTGCCGGGCGGCCGCGCGGCGGCCCTCCCGGGTGCGGAACTCCTTTGAGCGAGCGGTACCGATGTCGGTGCCACCTTTATGGAGGGTGCCGTCGGTGTCGGAGATGGACATCCGTTTGATGAGATCGCCGCCCTCGACGAGACCCTGGTAGCCCTCGTGGATCGCGTACGCGTCGAGGCCATGATGCAGCGCGGTGCGGATTACCGCACGGACTGCGGGATTCATTCCCGATGCGTCGCCACCGCTGGTCAGTACGCCGATACTGGTGGGCGCTGCGTGCTGCTCAACCATGACGGTGATCCGATGAGGTCCCGCCACTGGATGGGTACGTGGTTGTCATCGGTACCTCGCGCTTCTCGTTCGGCAGAACCCGTCTGCCAGGTTCCCTGGCTACGAGGATTACGATCCCCGGGCACCTGCGCAACCGGTACGCAGATACCCGTGGTCATCGACCGCGGCATCGGACGCGCCCCACGTGGTGTGGCTGAACACTCGGCAAACTCTTGCCGACAACACACGTCAACTACGGAAGGGACGCAACGCTTCTGCTAGAGCGGCGATTTCATCCAGCTGCGCGGCCAGCACAGCGCTCTGTTGGTCGCTGGGTTCGAAGACGCCGTCGTCGGTCAGCTGCTTCTGCGGAAAGTTGATCTCGACGTTGCCGCGTGTGAGCACCAGCCCGAGCGCGGTCACCACCACCCGCAGCGCCACCTGGGCGCGTGTGCCGCCGGAAATCCCGCCCCAGTTCACGAATCCGACCGGTTTGCGAATCCACTCGTTGTGCAAGTAGTCCAGGGCGTTCTTGATCGCGGGGGAGTAGCTGTAGTTGTACTCGGGGAACACGAAGAGAAAGCCGTCGGCCGAGTCCACACGCGCACTCCATGCCTTGGTGTGGTCGTGCACATAACTCTTGAGGCGCGGATGGTTGGGTTCGTCCATGAACGGCAGGGCCAGTTCGGCGAGGTCGACAAAGTCGACGTCGAATCTGTCGTCGGCTTCGGCCGCGTTGTTCACCCATTCCGAGATGGGCAATCCGATACGTCCTTCGCGGACGCTGCCGAGGATGATCATGAGCTTGACGGTCACAGCGGCTCCCAGGGTGGTTTGGGCATGCAAGTTCACACGCTATCCCGACAGAGCGCGTCACGCTCTCACGGCACGGCAGCGATGCACAGCCGAGACCCCGGCTCGACCCTCCCGCTGCGCCATTTCCTTCTCGCGCATGGAATTACCGACGCGGGAAGGAAATGGCGACGCGGGACGCCGACATCGCCCGTTAGAGATGTGGTTTGGGCATGCAAGTTCACACGCTATCCCGACAGAGCGGGTCACGCTTTCACGGCACGGTAGCGATGCGGTCCGCTTCGATCGTCAGGATCAGTCGGGTCTGCTCCCGACCGCCGTACCACGCGTACGGTTTGCCGGTGTACTTGTGGGCCAACGCGTTGATCGAGTCGACTCCACCGTCGCTGGTCATCTCGACCACCCGGCCACGGATCTGAGTGAACAGCGCCGGTGTGCCGGGATCGGAGACCGCGACGGCCACCCGACGGTCGGCCACCACAGCCGAGACCCCGGCTCGACCCTCCCGCTGCGCCATTTCCTTCTCGCGCATGGAATTACCGACGCGGGAAGGAAATGGCGTCGCGGGACGCCGATATCGCCCGGTAGAGGTGGCTCCTGTGATGCGCACTGACAGCAGGAGCCGCTCGACGATAGCGCTCGACGCCGGCGGTGCGGCGCCCTACCGGCTGCCACATGACGGATGATTGTGTCGCGAATCGCTTGAGTGCTGTCATGGCCCGTGGGCGGTCCGCCTCCGGTGCAGTTCTCGACGCCACTACGCTTTGCCACATGGGCCTGCTACTGAACCCCGCCACCGACGACTACTCACGGTTCGACGCCGAGACACGCAGGTTGCTGCGCGCGACGATCGACTTCTTCGAGTCCTACGGGAAGCAGCGCCTGCTGCAGGCCGACCTGAACGCCGAGTGGGTCACCGACTTCCTCGAGTTCGAGAAGAAGGAGAAACTGTTCGCGACATTTCTCACGCCGGCCACCTATGCCGACGGTGACGACAACCGTCGCTGGGACGGGTCTCGCAATGCCGCGCTCAGCGAGATCCTCGGCTTCTACGGCCTGTCCTACTGGTACGCCGAGCAGGTGACCATCCTCGGCCTCGGGCCGATCTGGATGTCGGACAACAAAGTCGCGAAGACCAAAGCGGCACAGCGGCTTCTCGACGGAGAAGTGATGGCCTTCGGATTGTCCGAACGGTCGCATGGCGCGGATGTGTACAGCACCGACATGGTGCTCACGGGCGATGGCGCAGGCGGTTTCACCGCGTCGGGCACCAAGTACTACATCGGTAACGGCAACGTGGCGGGCATGGTGTCGGTGTTCGGCCGCCGCGCCGACATCGAGGGGCCGGACGGTTACGTGTTCTTCGCCGTCGACTCTCGGCACGAGAACTACCGCCTCATCGACAACGTGGTGCACGGGCAGATGTTCGTGTCGACCTTCGCCCTCGACAACTATCCGGTCGGTGCCGACGACATCCTGCACACCGGCCCCGAGGCCTTTTCCGCCGCGCTCAACACCGTTAACGTCGGCAAGTTCAACCTGTGCCACGGGTCGATCGGCATGTGCACGCATTCGCTGTTCGAGGCGATCACCCACGCCAACAACAGAATTCTGTACGGCAAACCGATCACCGACTTTTCGCACGTGCAGGGCAATTTTGTCGACGCGTATGCGCGGTTGTCGGCGATGAAGCTGTTCAGCGACCGCGCCGTCGACTACTTCCGGTCGGCGAGCCTCGACGACCGGCGCTACCTGCTGTTCAACCCGGTCACGAAATCGAAGGTGACCTCCGAAGGTGAGACGGTGATGACGCTGCTGCTCGACGTCGTCGCGGCCAAGGGATACGAGAAGAACACCTACTTCCATCAGGCCAACCGATTCATCGGCTGGTTACCGCGGCTGGAGGGGACGGTGCACGTCAACGTCGGCCAGATCCTGAAGTTCATGCCGAACTACCTGTTCGGGCCGGTCGACTACCCGGAGATCGGGACTCGACTCGACGCCACCGATGACACGTTCTTCTTCGCACAGGGGCCCGTCGGCGGCGCAGGTAAAGTCCGCTTTGCCGACTGGACGACGCCGTATGAAGCTCGCACCGATGTGCCGAACGTCGGGGTGTTCTACGAGCAGGCGAAAGCCCTGCAAACGCTGTTGCAGACTGCGGCACCGAGCGCGGAGCAGCAGAAGGACTTGGACTTCGTCCTGACCGTCGGACATCTGTTCTCGCTGGTCGTCTACGGGCAGTTGATCCTCGAACAGGCCGCGATCACCGGACTCGACTCCGATCTCCTCAACCGGATCTTCGATTTCCAGATCCGCGACTTCTCCGGCTACGCCGTGTCGCTGTACGGCAAGCCGACGGCCACGCCGGAGCAGCAGTCATGGGCACTCGGCGCCGTTCGACGGCCAGTCGCCGATGCCGACTCGTTCGACCGCGTCTGGCAGCAGGTCAAAGGGCTCGACGGCGCATATGTGATGCCGGGCTGAGGACGTATGCCGAGCGATCCGCCACGACCGGCGATCCATCTCCGTGTCTACAATTCGTCTACACTGGCGAGATGGCTGCCGAAACCACGACCGTCCGCGTACGTCGACCAGATTCCGAGCGCCTCCAATCACTGGCCAAGGCCCGCCAGACCGCCGTTGTCGACGTCGTGCACGCGGCAATCGACGCCCTCGAACGACAGGAGTTCCTTCGCGGACTCAACGGCGACTACCAGCGACTGCGCAGCAATCCCGAACTGTGGGAACAGTACCTAGACGAACGCCAAGAATGGGACCGCTTGGCGTGATCTGGCGAGGGGAGGTCTACCTCGTCGATCTCGGCAAGCCGGCCGGCCACGAGCCGGCCTTCGGCCGCCCGGCGGTCGTGGTGTCAGTAGATATCCTCAACAACGGACCCGGCGGCCTGGTAGTGGTCGTTCCGATCACCACCGTAGGCTACGGTCTGCGAAGCCACGTCGAACTCGACCCAGACAGCAGCGGACTCGACCACACCTCATACGCACGCTGCGATCAATTGCGAGTCGTATCCGTTGAACGATTGTCGTCTCAACTAACTATCCTCGGCCCAGAACGCATGCAAGCGATTGATCAGGCGCTGCGAATTGTGCTCGACCTCTGACACGCCGAGTCAGCCACGAAATGAAGGGGATCGGATTAACGCGAACGAACGAGACCCGGAGGATGTCCGTCGCGAAGTGGGCAAGAACGACGGCCCCGTCGAGGAGGAACTCGAGGAGAGTTTCGACGAGGTAGTGACCGAAGGAGCCCAACGCCTGCACCGCACGGTTCGCACGGTACTGATCACCGGACTGTTCGGCGGGCTCGAAATCGGTCTAGGCGTGATGGCGATGCTTGCCGTGCTGCACGAGACCGGCAACCATCTCCTTGCCGGTCTCGCGTTCAGCATCGGACTCATCGCGATCTACCTCGCACACAGCGAACTGTTCACCGAGGATTTCCTCATGCCCATCGCTGCCGTGGCGGCTCGACACGGTTCCGTACCGCAGTTGATCAAGCTCTGGAGCGGGACGCTACTCGCGAATCTTGTGGGCGGCTGGGCGATCATGTGGTTGATCACCCGGTCGTTTCCCGAATGGAATAAGACGCTGTCGGATTCTGCGCATCATTTTGTCGACGCGCCGCTATCGCTACAGAGCATCTGTCTGGCGGTGCTTGGCGGAAGCACCATGACCTTGCTGACTCGGATGCAACAGGGGACCACGTCCGACCCGGCCAAAATCGCGGCAGCGGTGGGCGCCGCATTCTTGCTTGCCGGACTACAGCTGTTTCATTCGGTCCTGGACTCGCTGCTCGTCTTCGGTGCAATCCAAGTCCATGCCGATGTGACTTACACAGACTGGCTGTCGTGGTTCTGGTACGCCGTGGTGTTCAACTTGATCGGTGGCATTGTGCTGGTCACCGCCTTGCGATTGCTCCGCACCAAAGAACTTGTGCAGGAGCACCGACGCTCGCCGCAATCTGGGTAGCAAGCGGGTCACGAACCGTAGGTGCGGCGTGACTGTTCACAGCCCGTGTGAACGAGCAAGAGAGGTGGCGAATGGCAACGCCCTCACCCCCGACGAAGGAGTATCGACGCACTCCACCGTGCCGCCGCGCGCTACTTCGGTAGCACAGGTGCTACCATGGCGTCATGGGCAGCGACACCGTAGGGCTGCGCGAACTGCGTCAAGATGCATCCGAATTGGTGCGTCGGGTTGAGGCGGGCGCCGAGATCGTTATCACCGTGTCTGGTCGCCCGAGTGCCCGGCTTGTTCCCGCGGCCCCACGCATCTGGCGGGAGTGGGCCGACGTGCAGCAGCTATTCGTCGGCTCCGCAGACCCCGCCTGGGCTGATGATCGCGACATGCTTGATCACACGATCGCAGATCCGTGGGAACGTCGTTGAGAGGCATCCTCGACACGAGTGTGATCGTTGCGAACAATGTCGAACCGATCGCGGGATCACTGGCGCTTAGCTCGATCACCTTCGCGGAGATGCACTTTGGCGTGCTGGTGGCCAAGACCGGCGCTGTCCGCGCCGAGCGACTGCGACGATTGTTGTTGATCGAGAAGATGTTTGACGCATTGCCCGTTGACGAGGCAGTGTCCGCAAGTTACGGGATCGTCGCCGCAGCAGTTGTTGCGGCGGGTCGACAACCGCGTGCACGGTCGATGGATCTGCTGATCGCCGCGACCGCGCACGCCCACTCCGCCCGCCTCTACACCCGCAATGCATCGGACCTTGTTGGCCTCGATGACCTAGTCGACGTGATCGAGGTGTGACAGATGGTCGCCAACTGACAGGCAAGACCTACACAGGGACATCATTCGACTCCCCGGACTCACTCGGGACTCGTGACGCCGATGCCAACCAACTCACCACCGACGACTTCGTTGCGATCACGCTGCTCTCGGTCGATGCCGGGCCCAAAGCAGCCCTGCGCACAGATCCCAGACTCCGCACGCGTCTCGTGTGAGCGCGCAGTGCCGCGGGACTACCTGAGCACATCAGTGAGCCGCGAGTCCTCGATGTTCTCGCATGGATGCAAGGCAAGCAGCAGGGCGACTCGTCGGCACTGTAGGCCGACGGTCATCGGCCGCTACCGGCCGCATGCTGTACCCCTCCACCCGTGCATCCGAAGAGGTATCTGCACGCCCTGTCGGATCAGAGATCGAGAGTGCTACTTCGGCGTAATCGGGGGACACCGCCGGCTGTCCCTCACCTATCGTCGCCACCGACCTCGGCCGCCACACGATGTGCGGACTCGATGGCGCCTTCGATGTAGCCGCCGTGCTCGGCAGCGGTTTCGGTTCCAGCCCAATGGATGTCACCGACCGGAGAGTGCGCCACGGGGTAGAAGCCTTCGCGGGTCCCGGGCACGGGGAGGGCCGCGTATCCACCGCCGACGAACTTGTCCGAATGCCATGCCTTGTCATGCCACTCGGCAGGGTGCTGCACTGCGGCGCCGAGGTGGGGGTCGAGCTGATCGAACAGCAGACTCTGGCGTTCTACAACACGGGATAACCGAGGGTGGGCTTGTTCGGAGCCGGAAGCGTTGTCAAACCTCGCCAAAACGGACGTCAGATTCGCCAAATTGGTGAAAACTCGCCAATCTCGGTGACCGTTCACACAGCCGACGGAATCGTGGCATCGCCGCAGCCACCAGACTGGTAAGCACTCGTATCACTTTGTCTCGAGTTCCCACGAGCAGCATGTGGTAGATCTTACGGAAGTGGCACCCACCAAAGTCGCGGCATGCGAGTGAGAGCCCCCTTGGCAGATCGGACAGGCGTTGCGTATCGGTCACTCTGGGTGTGACGTGCGGACCAACGTCCCTCGACAGTGCTGCCCCGCCGAGAGCAAGCTGGAATCATGAGCATCAGGTTGTGCAGGCAAGCGCGAGAAGGGTTGCGGTGACGATGTACGACAACGGCTACATGTGGGGCAATAGCTGGGGCTGGGGCGGCTGGATCCTGATGGCGAGCATGATGGTGCTCTTCTGGGCGGCCGTGATCACGGCCGTCGTGCTGGCGATCCGCTATTTCTCGGGGCCGCGCCACCACTCCGGCGGAGTGCCCGGACCCGGCCAGCCCGGCCCTGGACCGTCGAGGGCCGAAGACGTGCTCGGCGAACGGTTCGCGCGCGGCGAGATCGATGAAGACGAATACCGCAAGCGCATGACAGCGCTGCGAGAACACCGCTGACCGCGATGGGCTCACGTCGTCGGCTGTGGACCATCTTCGGCATCGTGATCGCATCGCTGGTGCTCGGAATCGGAACCACGGCAGTCATCTACGCTGTCCGACCGGACAACACCACCACGTCGCCGGCCTTCACCGGTCCATATCCGAGCGGAGCGTATGGCGCCGGCTTGGGCCAGGGCATGATGGGCGGGTACCCGGGCACGTCATCGTCGTCGTGTAGCGTGCCGGGCTTGCCCGGCACTGTGGTCGACGTCACCCTCGCCGACATGGGCGGCATGATGGGCCGGGGCGGGAACGGCGGGTACGGGCCGGTGCAGGGTCAGTTCCAGTGGCCGAACATGGGCATCATGGGCCGTCCGGGGATGATGCATGTCGCGGTCAATCCGACTTCCGTTCCTGCGGGTGAGGTGTTGTTCCGAGTGCTCAACTCCGGCTGGCTGACCCACGAGCTGGTGGTGCTCCCGCTCGCCGACGGGCAGCAGCCCGGTCAGCGCACCATCGGGTCGGACGGCAAGGTCGATGAGGCCGGCAGTCTGGGGGAGGCCTCCCGGTCGTGTGGCGCTGGGCAAGGGGACGGCATCACAGCCGGCGAGACCGGCTGGACCACGATCAACCTGCCCGCCGGACGTTATGAGTTGGTCTGCAACATCGCCGGCCACTACGGCGCGGGAATGTACGCCGAACTCGACGTCACCAACGCGTCACCGTCGACGACTCCTCCTGCTGGGTGACCCGCGTCCGCTCGGCGGGTGATGACCGTGTCGGTGCTCACGTGTATCTGACGGTGGTCATCATCCCCACCTCGGCGTGATAGATGTTGTGGCAGTGGAAGGCCCAGTCGCCGGGGTTGTCGGCCTGGAAGTCGGCCACGATCGTCTCCATCGGCCGGATCAGCACGGTGTCCTTACGTAGCCCGCCACTGGCCGGCAGCGCCCAGCTGTGCCCGTGGATGTGCATCGGATGCACCATCGCTGTCATGTTGGTCATGCGCATCCGCACCCGCTGGTCGGCGTGAACGGTCATCGGGGTGTCCGCGCCATACTTCTTACCGTTGATACCCCAGGCATACGGCGTCATCTGTCCGTCCAGCTGAACGATGAGTGTGCCGTCGGGATTCTTTGCGGGCAGCTGGGCCGAGTCGGCCGCGGTGAGATCACTCGCCCCCAGCAGTGCCGCCGAGTCGAGTTCGGTGGGGTGCACCATGGCCGATGGCGCTGTGCCGGCGGCGGTGCGTAGCAGAGCGAGGGCCTGGCCGCTTTTTCCCTCGGCGTCGGCGACGAGCGGGAACACGCCGTCGCCGGCGGTGACGATGACGTCGTACCGTTCGCCCATCGCGATGTAGAGCGAGCGGGTCGTGCGCGGCACCACGGGGTAGCCGTCGGAGTGGGTCACCGTCATCTGATGACCGCCCAAGGCGACCTTGAAGATCGTGTCCGCGCCGGCGTTGATCAACCGAATCCGGATGCGGCGACCCGGTTTCGACGAGAACGACGTCGGTGCGGTGGGGACGCGACCGTTGATCAGGTAGTACGGGTAGTCGACGTCGCCCGCGTCGCCAAGCGGCGAACTCGACGAACCACCCATCCCGGGCATGGAGCCACCACCCATCCCGCCCATGCCGGAGAGCGTTCCGTTCTGCGCTTGGTAGCCGGCGAGGATGTCGTCGGGGTTTTGCCCGACGCCGTCGGTCCAGTCATCGAGCACGACGATCCACTCGTCGTCGTAGTCGCCGCGTTCGCCCGGGTCGTCGATGATCAGAGGCGCATACAGGCCTCGGTCGATCTGCACGCCGACGTGCGGGTGGAAGAAATGGGTGCCGGCATTGGGCGCGGTGAACTCATAGACGAACGTGTCACCGGAGGCGATCGGGTCCTGGGTAACACCCGGAACCCCGTCGGCAGGATTGCGCAACTGCACCCCATGCCAATGGATCGTGGTGTCGGCCGGCAACCGGTTGGTCACCTTCGCGCGGATGAAGTCACCCGCATTCGCGCGAACGACCTTACCCGGCACGACACCGCCGTAGGCCCAGGTCCGCGCGGTCACCCCCGAGCCGAGATCAACGGTCGTCTCGGTCGCGGTCAAGGACGCGTCGACCACCCGCTGCCCGGCTGCCGCGTTCATCGGGCGCGGCGCCCCAAACGACCCGGATACGGCCGATGACGTCGCGGAGCCCCCCGACCTGATGCCACACGACGCGAGAACTCCCGCCCCCATCAGTCCGAGCCCACCCACCAGAACATCCCTGCGGGAAGTCTTGTTCACCTTCACGTCCTTTCCGCCGAGACTATCGTCATGTAGATACGGTACCCCCCTAGGGTACATATCAGATCTGAGTGAAACTCTCAGTGGCAGCGACGATGACGTCACCGACATTTCCCGTCGCTCACCACCACTGCGGCGGCGACCCTCCGCTGCGCCACGTCTGTTCACTCCACATGGTGCTCAGCGCTCATATGCGTTGACCGGGTTGTCCCATGAAGATCCGATGAAGAAGTCGTCCGGCGGCGAGAAGACGGAATCTCGTCGGGAGAGCCAGGTGGGGGAGCGCACGATCTCAGGATCGGGTGGGAATCGGCTCCGGGGCCCGACGAGTCACCGGTTGCGCTTCAGGCGGGGACGGCAGATGCAGTCGCTTGAGCATCAGGGCGTTCACCGCGACGATCAGACTCGATCCGGACATCGACAACGCGGCGATTTCGGGGCGCAGCACCAGCCCGACGACAGGTTCGAACACGCCGGCGGCGATCGGCAACGCGATGGTGTTGTAGCCGACGGCCCACCCGAGATTCTGCCGCATCTTGCGCAGTGTGCCCCGGCCGATGCGCAACGCGAGCGGGACGTCGAGAGGATCCGAACGCATCAGCACCAGGTCGGCGGTTTCGATCGCGACGTCGGTGCCGGCGCCGATGGCGATGCCCAGATCCGCTTGCGCGAGCGCCGGGGCGTCGTTGACGCCGTCACCGACCATCGCGACCTTCTTCCCGAGACGCTGCAGACCGGCGATCTTGTCCGCCTTGTCACCGGGCAGCACCTCGGCGATGACCGTGTCGATGCCCAACTGCCCGGCGATACGTCGGGCGGTCGCCTCGTTGTCTCCGGAGAGCATGACCACCTCCACACCGAGTTCGTGGAGCGTGCGCACCGCCTCGGCGGAGGTCTCGCGCGCCGCGTCGGCGAGGGCGATGACCCCGACGCCGCGGCCGTCGACGGCGACCAGGACCGCGGTGCGCCCACTCGAGGCCAACTCGGCGCGCCGAGTCATCAACGCGCCGACATCGACTCCCTCGGTGGTCATCAGCGTCCGATTGCCGACGGCGATGTGGCGCCCGCTTACCTCCGCGATCGCACCCTGCCCCGGGATGGTGCGGAAGTGCTCCAGCCGAACCGTGGCAACGTCGCGGAGGGCCGCGTAGCGAACGATCGCGGCGGCGAGGGGATGTTCGGATTCACGTTCGACCGCCGCTACGAGGGTCAGCAACTCGTCCTCTCCGATCCCGTCGACAACCACGTCGGTCACTTCCGGTTCACCCTTGGTCAGGGTGCCGGTCTTGTCCATCACCACCGTGTCGACGTGGGCGGAGGTCTCGAGTGCGCCGGCGTTCTTGAACAGAACCCCCCGTTTCGCGCCCAACCCGGTGCCGACCATGATCGCGGTCGGGGTGGCCAGGCCGAGCGCGTCCGGGCAGGTGATGACGACGACGGTGATCGCGAACAGCAGCGCCACCTGAACGTCGCCGTCGACCGCCCACCACACGACGAAGGTGCCCAATCCGCCGATCAGCGCGACGAGCACCAGCCAGAACGCCGCCCTGTCGGCAAGACGCTGGCCGGGAGCCTTGGAGTTCTGGGCTTCCTGTACGAGCGCGACGATCTGGGCCAACGCGGTGTCGGAACCCACCCGGGTTGCGCGCACCCGCAGCGTGCCGGTGGTGTTGATCGATGCTCCGATCACCTCCGACCCCTCGGCCTTGGCCACCGGCAGGCTCTCCCCGGTGACCATCGATTCGTCGACCTCGGAGTTGCCGTCCTCGACGATCCCGTCAACCGGAACCTTGGCGCCCGGCCGGATCATCAGCAGATCCCCGACCACGACCTCGGCGGTGGGTACCTCCACGAGTTCGCCGTCGCGCAGCACCACCGCCTTGGGCGGTGCGAGCTCGAGCAGTGTGCGGATGGCGTCGTTGGCCCCACCGCGGGCACGCATCTCGAACCAGTGTCCGAGAAGCACGAACGTCGCCAGCATCGACGCGGCTTCGTAGAACACGTCGCCACCGCCGGTCAGGGTCACCCCGACGCTGTAGAGCCAACCGGTGCCGATCGCCACGGCCACGAGCACCATCATGTCCAGGGTTCGGGCCTTCAGCGCCCGATAGGCGCCGTCGAAAAAGATCCACGACGAGTAGAAGATCACTGGAAGACTGAGCACCAGGGTGAACACGTCATCACGGAGCCCGAACGGTGCGGACACCGTGAACCCCAGCATGTCCCGCCCCATCGGCGACCACAGCATGATCGGGATCGACAGCACCAGCGCGACCAGGAAACGGTTGCGCATGTCACGGACCATCGCATCCATCGACATGCCGGCATGCCCACCGTGGCCCATCATCTCCTGCGGGGCGCGCTCGCCGTGCACCTCGGGTCCGGCGTCGAGGGAGTGCTCGGGGTGTCCGGTCCGCTGGCCTTCGCCGTGTGCCGTCGACAGAGCAGTGCCCGGACTCGGTTCGCCCATCGGGTCGCACACATGCTCAGGAACCGAGCGGCCGGCGCAATGGTAGCCGCACTCACGCACCCACTCCGACAGTTGTGATACCGAGGTGCGGTCGGGGTCGTAGGTCACCGTGGCGGTCTGATTCATCGCGTTCGCCGTCACCGAGACCACCCCCGGACGGCGGCCCAGCACCGATTCGATGGTGGCCGTCGATGTCGCCCAGTGCAGTCCACCGACCTCGACCACGGTGGTGTTGGCCATCTCCGTTTCCCTTCTTCCTCGGCGCCGAATGGCGCTGCCTTCGGGATCGCGGTCAATGCGGCGGGCGAAGAACCCGATAGCGTGCCCAGTACTCGTCGGCGTCGATCTCTCCCCGGGCGAAGCGGTCGTCGAGAATCCACAGCGGGTCATCGGCGCTGTCCGCGGGAACATCGTCGCGGCGGCGCCCCGGTCGAAACAACGCCCTGATTCCGACCACCACCAGCACCCAGAAAGCGGCGACGGCCAGTACCATCACCAGCCAGCCACCCCCCGCCATCAAGCCCGATCCCACCATCGCGCCGGCTCCTCTCCTCGACGATCGTGTCCGAGTCTGGTCGCCGGACCCGACGCCGAGGACAGGGTTTTGATGAAGGTTCGCTGAAGAACATGCCGTCAGCCGCGACTCTCGCCACGATGGGGACATGGCGTCCGACTCCGATCAGCCTCGTCCAGCCCCGCCCCCCATCGCGGCGACCGCGCCAACGGGGTTGCGGGCGATGGTGGTCGAAGACGAGGTGCCTCTCGCGGCGTTGATGGGCAGTTATCTCGAGCGCAGCGGGTTCGACGTCACGATCGTGCACGACGGCCTCGACGCCGTCGAGCGCGCACGGCAGGTCGATCCCGACGTGGTCGTGCTGGATCTGGGTCTGCCTCGGCTGGATGGGATCGAGGTGTGTCGACGGCTACGCACCTTCTCCGATGCCTATGTCATCATGCTCACCGCCCGCGCCGAGGAGGTCGACACCCTGGTCGGGTTGTCGGTCGGCGCCGACGATTACATGACCAAACCGTTCAGTCCGCGAGAACTCGTCGCCCGCATCCAGGCCATGCTGCGTCGGCCTCGAACCTCGAGTGACCTCGCTGCGTCGGCCGTAGCGCCGAAGCGCCGCGTGTTCGGGCCCCTGACGATCGACCCGGCGGGCCGCGAGGTGCGGATCGACGAAACCTTGATTGCGTTGACCCGCACCGAATTCGACGTCCTTGCCACGTTGTCCGAGCATCCGAATGTGGTGTTCAGCAGGGCCCAGTTGATAGCCGCGGTGTGGGGGCCGAGCTGGATCGGCGACGAACACCTGGTCGACGTGCACATCGGGCATTTGCGGCGCAAACTCGGCGACGACGCCACTCGCGGAATCTTCGTGCGCACCGTGCGCGGTGTCGGATATCGGATGGGGACGGGGCAGTGACCACGACGCCTCCCGCACCCGCACCCACACGCGTGCGCCGTGGGTCCGGGTTCGGTACCCGCCTGCTGGTGTCGCAGGCAATCGTTGTCGTGGGGGGTGCGGTGAGCGCCTGGCTGGTCGCGGCCGCGGTGGCACCGAGATTGTTCCACAAGCACCTGCAGCAGGCCGGCATCGCGCACGCCCAGACCGAGACAGCCCACGTCGAGCGGGCGTTCACCTCAGCGATGATCCTCTCTCTGGCCATCGCGCTGATGGTTTCGGTGTTGATCGCACTGGCGGTGAGCTGGTACTTCACGCGCCGTGTCCAACGGTCGATCACCGAGGTCGCCGCGTCGGCGTCCGAGATCGCCAGCGGCCAATACACGGCGAGACTGACCGGTGTCGGCCTCGGCCGAGAGTTCGACCAGCTCGCCGAAACGTTCAACCAACTCGCTGACCGACTGGACTCGGTGGAGACCACCCGCCGACGTATGCTCTCCGACCTGGCCCACGAGATGCGAACACCCCTGGCAACTCTCGATGCCCACCTCGAAGCCCTCGAGGACGGTCTGCGCCTGCCCGACACTCAGACCTTCGCAATCCTGCGGTCGAGCACGGCCCGACTCGCTCGGCTCGCCGAGGACATCACCGCCGTCTCACGAGCACAAGAAGGCAGACTTGCAAACAACCCCGTGCACACCGACACCCGCGCCCTCGTCGACGCCGCAGTCCGCAGCCACTCCGATCGCTACGCTGCCGCGCACGTCGCACTGATCTGTGACGACGCCGATACAGCCCCCGTCACCGTCGACCCGGACCGGATCGGACAGGTCCTCGGAAACCTGCTCGACAACGCTCTGCGCCACACTCCCGCCGGGGGCACCGTCACCGTCGCCTCCACCAATACTCCAGATGGATGGACCGCGATCACCGTCACCGATACCGGCGAAGGCGTTCCCCCAGAGCATCTCGCGCACCTGTTCGACCGCTTCTACCGCGCAGACACCGCCCGCGGCCGTCAGGAAGGCGGCAGCGGAATCGGACTGACCATCGCCCGCACCCTCGTCGAAGCCCACGGCGGCACCCTCACCGCACACAGCGACGGTCCCGGCACAGGCGCGCGGTTTACCATGAAGCTGCCCACCACCACACACGATGCCAGCGATCGACCCGAGTGACGGTCATGCAGACGCACCGGGAACTCTTTCCACACAACGGCTTTGCTCAGCCGAATCCGTAGAGGGTCACCCGGTGTCGACGAGAACGACGCCAGTGGGGAAGGGACCGTCGATCAGGTAGCGCACCTGGAAGCTCAAACCGACCAAGCACGGTGTTCGACCCTGCACACCGCGCGGTAATCGCTTGAACCGCAATGTATTATGCCTCGCTGTTGACCAGATGAACTGTCGGCGTTGCATCGATGCTGATGTGGTGGCGCAGGCCTCCGCAGCCCACAGCGGCAGATGGTGCGGTTTTCGCGGTGTCAGGCAGCGCCGGTGCCGGGGTTCGCGACGGTGGTTGTCTGCGCGGTCAGGGCTATCGCGGCCGCGAGGCCGGCGAGCACCGCGCCGAGGGTGAGCAGCCCGGTGTTGAGCGTGGCGGCGGTGGCGGTGATGCCGACGAGAAGCGGGCCGCCCGCGTCGCCGAGTTCGCGGCCGAGTTCGGCGGCTCCCATGGTCTGCCCGAGCCGTTCGGGTGGGCTCGTCGCGGCCAAGTGGGCGAATCCGAGGGGGGTGATGAGTCCCGTACCGGCCCCCATCATGACGGCCGCGCACACCGTGCCGACTGTTGCCGGCACGGCTGCTGCGACCTCGATCCCGATCGCGGCCAGCAGCAGCCCGGCTGCCATCCCGGATCGATCCTTCAGCCGTCCGGCGTCGCGGGCGCGGCCAACGCGTGGTTGAACGACCGCTGCGGTGGCGGCGAGCAGCGACACGACAGCTCCAGTGGCCAGCGGGCCCAGGCCGTGGCGGGAACCGATCGCAGGCAGGAACCCGACTCCAACCGCGAGCGCGGCAGTGGCTCCGGCCAACGCCGCAGTCGGGCGAAGGAACCAACCACTGGTCAGGCGGCGTGCCAGATCCACCACGGTCTGACGGGTCTTCGGCAGCACCTCGACAGCAGGCACGACCAACGCCGCCCACAGTGCGACCGAGGCGGCGAGCACGGCGAGCGCGGTGAACAGCAGTCGGTAGCCGCCGAGGGCGACGAGGACACCGCCCAGCAGCGGGCCGAGGGTGTATCCCAACCCTTTCCACGCGCCATAGCTGCCGAACACGCGCCCGTGTCCGCCCGCCGGGGTCAGCCGGGCGAGCATCGCCCCGGCGGCCGGGGAGAACGCGGCAGCGGCGGCACCTTGGCCGAACCGCGCGACACCGACCAGGCCCGGATTGCCGACCACCACGAATGCCGTGGACGCGAGCGTGAACGCCACCAGTCCGCCCAGCAGCACCGGCCGTGCGCCGACGCGGTCGGACAGCGTCCCGAAGACGGGTTTGAGTAGCACCTCCGCCCCGTCGTAAACGGCCAACAGCACACCCAGGGTGAGCAGGCTCGCGTGCTGTTCCCCGGTGTATCCGGCGAGGCTGGCCGCGATGCTGTGGGCGCCGAACGCGGTCACGAACCCCGCCGCATACAGCGGTAGTAGCCGCGCCCGACCGCCACCGGTGCGGGCATCGGGGACAGCGCTCATCACGACTCTCGCCGTGCGGTGCCAGGCTCAGCGGCGGTGCTGGTGAACAGAATGCTCAATGGAGTACCGCAGAGCAGGGCCAGCAGCCGCGAAAGAAGCGGCCGGGCGAGGTAGAACCCGAGCAGACTGACCGCGGCCCCGAGCACGAGACCCGCCAACACGTCTTGGGGGTAGTGCGCGCCGATGTACACCCGCGCGAACGCCATCACGACCGCAGCCACGGCGGCGATCACCGCGAGTCGCCGGTGCACCAGCCACAGCCCCGCCGTCACCGCGCCGGCCATGACCGCGTGGTCGCTGGGGAACCCGGCATCGGTATTGCAATGCAGAACCACGATGTCGTGCAACGCGTTACAGGGACGGGTCTCGTCGACCGCGGCGGCGATCGGCTGGTTGATCGCCACCGCGATCAACACGCCCAGCGGCGCCCACACCGCCGCCACCATCCGCACACGATCGCCGTCGCGCCGCGCGGTCCACCATCCTGCCAGCAGTAGTATTGCGAACAGCACTAGACCGTATGTGGCGTAGCCGGACACGATCGGATGCAGCCACGGGGTAGCGCGGGCAAAGTCGTTGATGTCGTCGAAAACTCGTGTATCCAAGTTCATGGAGGCTCCCTCGGGTTCGTTGGCAGTCGGTTACATCTGGTGCAGGGCCTGAAAGACCCGCTCGGTGTAGTCGGCCAGCCGGTCAGCGCAGTGTTTGAGCTGCTGCTCGGCCTCGGCGGCCACGGGTGCACCAAACACGTCGCGGGCCGTGATGTCGCGATGCCAGCGCCGCAGCCGTTCCAGGCTCTGCTCCTCTTCCTCGAGTTCGGCCATCGTGAACTTGGCTTTGGCGATCTCCTTGTCGATCTCGGCATCGAACCCGGCACAATCGGCCAGGAACTCCGCCCACTCCTCATCACGCTCGGCGGTGAACAGCGCCTGCAACCGTGCGGTGTCGGTGTCGGCATGGCCCGTGGCATCGAGCACCAGCACCTCACCCTCGCCTCGCCGCGCCAGCTCGATCACCCGCGCGACGCCGTCGGCGAACACCGGAACATCAGGCACCACCCACACGCCCTGGCCGACCTGCAACGCGCCCACACGACGCAGTTCACGCCACACCGCCACCCGATGCCGCGACGGCTCGGTCGGCACCCGAACCATCAGCACCAGCCATCGAGCCGACGTCTGAACTTCTGTCACGACTGTGAATGTAACAGACGTTACTTCTGTACCTGTAGCAAGTGCCAGGCAGGCTCGGCAAATCGTGGACCCTGTCGCCAGCGGACTGAACAGAACAGGAAATTCTTGAGGGGCCGAACGCGCGAACCTGCGCGAGATCGAAACGATGGGGTTCCCAACCAGACTGATTGCGCATGTCGACTCCGCCGGTTCGCGCTAGGTAGTTCAACGTGCCAAACGGGACCGCGTTCACTGAAAAGGCTATGCCTCAGTTCGGGTACATCAGGTACATACCAAGTCCGCGGAACGTACCTAGTGGTCCGGGGTTGAATTTCTTTTTACTTTTGATTTTGTCGAGTATCCGAGCGTCTCTCGCTGTGATCGGAGGGAGGCGCGCATCGATCCCAGCGGACGACCACACCTGGGGCCACGGACAGGAAACGCCAAATGACCTGTCCAGCAAGCAACGTGCAACAACACGAAACGTCACAGTGACGAATATCGAACCCACGGGGGACAGAGCGCTGGGGTGCACAACCGAACAGACATTGAGGCTGAACGTCCCCGGGTTTGGTGCACACCTCTATGTGAGGGAAAGTTGGCATCATGCCGAAGAAGTACGACGAGGCGACCCGGGCCAAGGCTGTGCGGTTGGTCACCGTGATGCGCCCTGGGTTTCCCGGAGGCTCGGGTTATGGGATTCCGACCCGGTGTTGGTCGGCCCGTGACTGATCGTAGATGATGGTTTCGAACTCGACGGGTGGGATGTTGCCGAGATAGCCGTGGAGGCGTTCGGTGTTGTGCCAGTGCACCCAGCCCAGGGTCGCCAGTTCGACGTCGTCGACCGTTTTCCATGGACCGGTGCGGGCGGGTCCGTAAATTAATTCCGCTTTGTAGTAGCCGTTCACCGTCTCGGCCAGAGCGTTATCGTAACTGTCTCCCACGGTCCCGATCGAGGGTGTCGCCCCGATCTCGGCGAGACGTTCCCCGTAACGCACGGAGGTGAATTGCGCGCCCGCATCAGAGTGACACCGTAAGCCCGGCAACATGTTTCCCCGATTCCATCGGGCCATCCCGATCGCATCGAGGACCATCGCAGTCCTCATATGCGAGGCCACTCGCCACCCCACGATCATCCGCGAGTAGGCGTCGATGATAAAACACACGTACGCCACGCCCGACCACGTCGGGACATAGGTCAGATCGGTGACCCACAGTTGATTCGGTGTAGTCGCGGTGAACTCCCGTTTGACCAGATCCGGGTGGCGCGGCATCGAGGAATCGGGGCGGGTCGTGCGGACCCGCCGGCCGCGCCGCGCGCCTTCGATTCCGAGTGCGTGCATCAGTCGAACAACCTGGTCACGACCGATATCGTGTCCAGCGCGACGCGCAGCTTTCCATAGCTTGCGAGCACCGTAGACCCGGTAGTTGTCTTCCCACAGCTGTCGTAGCGCAGGGGCGAGGACAGCGTCACGTTGCGACCGCGCCGAGGGGCGGCGGCTCTTGATGTCGTAGTAGGTACTCGGGGCCATCCGCACACCTGCGCTGCGCAGGACGGCGAGGATGGGCTCAACCCCGAATTCTGCCCGCTGATCATCGATGAACGTGACTACTTCTTGTGTTGGCGGTCGAGCTCCGCCCCGAAGAAAGACGCTGCTCGTTTCAGTATCTCGTTGGCTCGCTTGAGCTCTCGGACTTCTTGTTCGAGCTCTTTGACCCTGGTGGCCTCTGTGGTGGTGACACCGGGGGTGTGTCCGTCATCGATATCGGCCTGGCGCACCCAGGAGCGGACCGATTCCACTCCGTAGCCCAGTTGATGAGCTACCCGTGAGACGGTGCCCTGCTCGGTGCCCAGTTCGGCCCGCAAACTACGGACCATGCGGACCGCGGCAGCCTTCTCTTCTGAGCTGTACCGACGGCTGGTCGGCTTCTTCCCTGACGGCGATCCTGTGGCCATACCTGCATCCTCGTTTCCAAGGTCAGGAGTCTCCAAGATTCCCAGGGCGTGTCAGGCATCTGCTTGATCGCCTGGGCCAGGCCGATCAGGTGTGGGTTGATGGTGCCTGTCTGCGGATGGGTGAGCAGCTCGTCTACCTGGTGGGCCAGTTCGCATCGCCAGCAGTGCCCGCGCCGGTAGAGTTCGGCCTCGGCACCGCATTCGGCACAGTCGACGTTGAGTCGGATCCCGCTACAGCCACGGCACAGATATCGGCCGGTCGGTGTACGGCCCGGAACGATACCCACATGACCGCACTCAACACATTGTCCGACAACACGTTTGGCTTGGTTGTAGCAGTAGCAGCAGATCGGGGTGTCTTGCCACCACGCCGCGGTCAGGTAGGCCTGTCCGCACCGTTCGCACGGTTCGTAGCGATCAGGTTCAGGTGCGGGCTTGGGTCGTGCCATCGACCATCACCGTGCGCTACGCATGGTCTGGACCCTCGTCGGACTCCACCACACGGACCCGACGAACCCCGGGAGCCCGCTTCGGCCTGGCGTCCCCAGCGGGCACGATGTCGGGGGCCGATGCGGTGGCTCGTCCCTGCATGACGACCACGGGCTCGAACAACTCGGCGGGGGAGCAGTCGAGGATGTCGCAGAGCGCGGCGAGCACCCGGCTGTTGATGCGTTCCGGTTTGCCCGTCATCAACCGGTAGGCCTGGGGTTGGGACAACGTGACCCCGCGGCTGCGCAGCAGGGTGACCAATTCTGTTGACTTCCAGAGGTTACGCTCGGCCATGAGTTTTCGGAGGTTCCAATGGAAATCGACGCGCTTCTGAACGTTCATGCGTGGCTGCTTTCGCCGTAGGGGATGTCTGCGGAAGCCAGGCGCTCCCGGATCATGCGCTGCAGGGTTTTCTGCCGGTAGTCCGAACTGACTTGGGTGTAGAGCGCAGTGGTCGATGAATGCTCGTGGCCCACTTGCTGTTGCACGAACAACGGGTCGTAGCCATCTTCGATCAGGTGAGTGACGTAGGAGCGGCGAAATCCGTGCAGCGACAATCCATCTGATAGTCCGGCACGTCGGCGATAGTTGGTGAACCGTGTGGCGTAAGAGTTCAGGGTCAGTTGCTGACCGCGTTCTGACGGCCACAACCAGGGCGAGTCGTCCGCCTGGCGCATCAGTTGCCGACAGCCCTGGGGACCTGCCCAGGCCTCGAGGACGTCGGAGGCCCAGTCCATCAGCGGTACCGTCAACACGGTGCGACGCTTGTGTGCCGATCCTCGTGACCCTTTGCCAAACCGAACATAGACGGCGCCATACGCTTTATATTGTGGCACATGTGGATTCGGGCCAAAGTCGTGGATCTGTAGACGCAAGACCTCCTGACGGCGCAGGCCGTAGGCGTAGGCGACCTTGGCGATACAGGAATCCCGCAGAGTGGTCAGCCATGCCTTGCTGTTCTGCGCGTACAGTCGTTCGACCTCGTCGTCGAAGAAATCGAACAGAGTCTGGACTTCACTGCGGGAGAACGCTCTTCGCTGCGGTTCTGCCTCGTTGTCAGAGACATGAACCGGCAAGTTGTAGGCAAAGCAGATCTGCGACGGGTACTCGCCAAAGACCTCCGCGCACAGATCGGGCCACCGATACGCCGGCTCGCAGAGGAAGCTGCAGAATCCTCGGATCACCATCAGGTAGGCGCGGACTGTCGACTTGGCGGCCGTTCCGCCGTTGCGTGCGTGCAGGGTGGTGACGTAGTCGTCGACGTCCTGCGGCATCCACCGCCAGGGGTAATCGCCGGCGACATCCTGAAAATCGCTCAGCACACGTAGGTACCCATGGATCGTAGAGGCATTCAACGTTCGGGCCATCAACGCGGATTTCCACCCCTCGAGCATCTCCGTCCACACTTGCTCGTCAGGGCGGAGCAACTCCGCGCCGGACGAGATCAGGCGCAACGGAGCACTGCCTGGCAGTGGATGCTCACCGCTCATAACCGCGTATCCTACGCTTGCATTCATCTAATGAATAGACGTGCGCGGATACCCCCGTCGGGCCACGGCATTTCCAAGGCACGTCTCGGTCCCGGCGGACGACCACACTCGGATCCAACGGCAGGAACCGCCAGATGACCTGTTCAACAGGTAAATACACCGCAGTGAGAAACGTCACTGTGACGAATATCGAACCTAGTAGACGCGCTGAAGTGCGGGAACCGGACGGACACCCAATCGCCGCGTACGGGTGCATCGGCGCGTAGATCCCATTCATTAGATGAATGATCTCAACATGTCTGCACGTCATCGTTACGGCAGCCCGGCCATAAGGCGCCTCCGGCCAGTTCGGCGAGGACAATGATTGCTGGTCAGCGGGTTTTAGCACTCGTCTCGAGTATTCATCTGTTTTCGAACTCGATAGGTAATAGTGCCGATAATAAAGATTATGTCAAGTAAAAGCTGTAATATTGCAACAGATGCAGGCGGACACGTTGCCCCTGCTCCGGCGGATTGATTATCGGCGCGAGCCGACAACCTGCACTGACGCCGTCCCTGGCGCGTGAGGTGTCCGTGAGATCGGGTTGCGAGAATGAAGTGTGCGGTGCGAGGGCCGTCTGAGCGCGTTTGTGTAACTTGGTGATTGACTTCGTTCCTGCGTTTGATGCAAGATATGAGCATCTGATGCAGCCGTGTGGGAGGTGATGTCAGGTGGCCGTTGATGAAGCCGGACGGTTGGTTCTGGTTCCCGGTGTGCGCTATCTGAACAGCCGGGATGTGGTGTTCGCGGAGATGCTCGAGGGTTGGCGCAATCAGCAGTTGTCTCGCAACCTGTCTTTCGGCACGATCGAGAAACGCGTGAAGCTGATCAGCCGGTTCGCCGACTATGCGAACGAGTATCCATGGCAGTGGACGCCGGCGATGGTCGACGAGTTTTTCGGGGATCTGCGCGGTGTGCGCCATCTGCGCCAGACCTCCGTGCGCAACTATCAGGCATCGCTACGCCTGTTCTGCGACTACGTCTCGTCCTCGGACTACGGGTGGACAGATCTGTGCCTCGAGCAGTTTGGTTCGCATCCGGTGCAGGTGTGTCACGACTGGAACTCCGCGCGGCACGTTCAGGAAGCTGAGTCGAATCCGACGAAGCGCACGTTCAGTCGTGCTGAGCTACAACGCTTTTTCGATCATGCCGATAGTGAGGTGGATCGGATCGCAGCGAGCGGCCGCAAAGGCTGGCGGGCGGCCTACCGCGACGCGACCTGGTTCAAGGTCGCCTACGGCTGGGGGCTTCGCGGTAACGAAGTCCGACATCTGCAGACGAGGGACTTCTACCGGAATCCGAAAGCCCCTGAGTTCGGTAAGTACGGTGTTGTGCATGTCCGCTACGGAAAGCCCCATCGGGGTTCTCCCCCGAAGCCTCGATCGGTTCTGACGGTGTTCGACTGGTGTCCAGAGGTGGTCGACGACTGGATCTCGGCCGCACAGCTGGGCGGTGAGGACGGCCCGCTGGATCTGTTCACCAGCGAGCGCGACACATTAGTGAGCGTCTGTTGCGTGTGGCAACGCTTTTCCCGGTATTGCGACGAGCTCGGTTTGGCGCCAGGCTTGGATATGCACTCATTTCGGCGGTCGTACACGACACACCTGATCGAAGCGGGCGTCGATCCGAAGTTCGTGCAGGATCAACTGGGCCACGAATTCGCGTCGACCACAGGGATCTACGACTGCACCACGACCCACTTTCGTCAGAGCACGCTACGCGAGGCTCTGGACTCGACACTGCGCGACGCGATGAACACCGGGATCGACGACGACACCCGGCGATAACCTCAAGGAGGGCGATTAGTGGCTGCACGGACGGTGGAATATCGCTGGCGACTGGCGGAGTTGATGGCGGCGGCAGGGATGCACAACAGCACCGATCTGGTGCCGCTGCTGCGCGAACGCGGCATCGACTTGTCCGCGTCACAGGTCTATCGGCTGGTGGCCGGTCAGCCCGAACGGGTCTCGTTGCAAGTGATGGCCGCGATCTGCGATGTGTTCGCCTGTACACCAGGCGATCTCGTGACCGTCACCGCAACCGATGCCCGGCGCCGCAAGACCGCATCCGACAATGTTGTCGACCTCGGCCGCAGTGCCCGCCCGAAACGAGCCCGGGTGATCCGCGATGGCTGAGGACGCCGCGCCACCGCGGCGATCGCGAGGCCGCCCCAAGCGGACCACCGGCGACTACACCTGCGATCGATGCGGGCGGGTTATGGGCAAACCCCGGGTGCACTGGCCGGGCGAGCGGCTGTGCAACAGCTGCTTCTATACCGGGATGCGCACCTACGGGCAGTGCCCGCGGTGTGGTCACGACGGTGTGCTTCCCGCCCGGGCCCGGCACGACGATCCACGGCCATGCTGTCTGGAATGCGGCGGCGTCGACCCGGACGCCTACCGGTGCCGGACCTGCGCCCACGAGGGTGAGATCTACCGCGACGGCCAGTGCGCACGCTGCGCGCTGCGGGACAATCTGGACCACCTCACTCCCCAACCTCGCCGAGCCGACATCAAGCGTGTGCGCTCTGCGATGATCGAGGCACTGTGCCGGGCGCAAAGACCCGAAAGCGTGATGACGTGGATGCGCAATGCCGATGCCCGCGAGATCCTGAAAGACCTGATGACCGGGACAATCGCGTGCACCCACGAATCGTTCGACGAATTCCCCCACTCCAAGACCACCGAACACTTCCGCTCGATCCTCGAGCAGCACGGTCTGCTGCCCCGCCGAGACCACTACCTCGCTATCTTCGAAAAATGGTTGGCCGCCAAGGAGGCGGCGGCCGACACTCCGAAGACCTGGGCGATGGCCTACCGGTTTGCGACCTGGCATCACCTGCGCCGCATCCGCGCCCAGTCAGTTCCCGGTGATTCCAGCGAGGGAGCTGTCCGCTCGGCGAAACAGGAGATCACCGAGGTGATCAAGTTCCTCAACTGGCTGCACCACACCCACGCCCGCACGGCCCAGACCTCCACCCAACTCGACGTCGATCAGTATCTCCAGTCCGGACCGACCACCCGACACTTGATCCGGACGTTCTTCGTCTGGTGCCGCGCGAACCACATCAACACCAGCGTCGAGATCGCACACCGGTACGCCAAGACGACACCCACGTTGACCGATGAGCAACGGCTGCAATGGATTCAGACACTGATGCGCGGCAATGTCACCAGCCTGCATCAACGGGTGGCCGGCCTGCTAATGCTGCTCTACGCCCAGCCCCTCACTCGAGTCGTTGCGCTCGAAATCGGCGATCTACAGCTGACACCCACCGAGATGCGCATCAGCCTGGGCACCGAACCGACCCCCGTGCCGGCACCGTTCGCCGTCCTGATCTACGAACTCCTCGAACACCGCCCAAACCTGCAGACCACCGGCAGCGACACCATGTATCTGTTCCCCGGGTACCGCCCGGGCCGCCACCTGCACGCACAAACCGTGATGAAAGAACTCCGCCGCCTCGGCATCAACCTGCACGGTGCACGCAACAGCGCCCTGGACAACCTCGTCAAACTGGCACCTCCACCCATCGTCGCCGACATGCTCGGCTACAGCTACCAGGTGACCGAACGCCACGCCGCACTGGCAGCCACCACCTACTCCCGCTACGCCCAATCGCTGGCCACGACGATCGCGACCGTGAACTGACCTCATCCTCAACAGCAGCCGGTGCCCGCCCCCAACACCGCACACAACGCCTGCAACGATTCCGGCTGAGCCCGGTAGTACACGTTCATCCCTCGCCGCTGCCCCACCACCATCCCCGCCTTGCGCAGCTGCCCCAGATGGTGACTAGTCGTCGCCTCCGTCACCCCAACCGCGGCCGCGAGATCACACGTGCACACACCCTCACCCGACTCATCGGCGAGCAACATCGCCACCAACTTGATCCGCACCGGATCAGCAAGCGCCTTGAGCCGCAACGCAATCTCGAGCGCATCGTCATCGCCAAGCGGACCCGACGACACCGGAGCGCAGCAAATTGGACCACTGATATCAACCATCGGCAAAGTCTTCGGCACGACTCAACCGTACCCAACCACTTGACATATGTCGAAAAGGTAGGCACCCTGCAGATGACCTTAGTTCGATATATGTCTCACAGGTGAAGGTGATGGTCATGTCCCGTATGCAGCTCGCGCTCAATGTTGATGATCTCGATACCGCGATCGACTTCTACTCCAAGCTGTTCAACACCACTCCGGCCAAGCGCAAGCCGGGATACGCCAACTTCGCGGTCGCAGAGCCGCCGCTGAAACTGGTGCTTCTGGAGAATCCTGGCCAGGGCGGCACCATCAACCACCTCGGCGTCGAGGTCGAGTCGAGCGAGAAGGTGCACGCCGAGATCGCCCGGCTGTCCGGGGAGGGTCTGTTCACGCAGGAGGAGATCAACTCCACCTGTTGCTTCGCGACCCAGGACAAGGTGTGGGTGACCGGTCCGGCCAACGAGAAGTGGGAGGTCTACACCGTACTCGCCGACTCCGACACCTTCGGGACAAGCCCGAAACTGTTGACACAGAACGCCGTCGATAATGCCGACCAAAGTTCGGTGTGCTGCGGAGGCAGCGCCAGCGATCCTACTGAGGCCCGCACAGCCTGCTGCTGACGAGCCGCGGCTCGCTCTCTCGCCTACCGCCCAAGCCGGTCGGCGAGAGAGCGGATGCGGGTGGCGATGTCGTCGCGGATCAACCGCATCCGTTCGATGCCCTCGATGCCACATTCGGAGGGTTCGTCGGTGTTCCACACCTCGAGGGCGACACCTTCGGGCGGGGTAACGTAGGCGGCGCCGATCACCACGACTAGATCTGCGGCCCGCATCAGCTCGTCTGTGAGTTGGCGAGGCTTGTGTTCGGCGACTTCGGCCCCGAACTCGGCGAGCACCTGAGCGGAGAGGTCGTTGACCCGGCCGCCGATCTTCGCGCTGGTCCCGGCCGACGACGCGGAGATCCGGTCGGTGATCTCCGGCGTGAGGCGTTCGGCCATCACGGATTTGCCGCGGTTGCTAACGCACACGAAGAGCACATCGATGGGTTCAGGCATGGCGCAGGGGCTCCCTGGTTGCGTTGGTGGTTGTGGTGATGCGTTTCCGCAGCGCCAAAGACACGTACACGAGACCGACGAGGACGGGAACCTCGATCAGCGGGCCGATCACCCCGGCCAGAGCCTGCCCGGAGGTCGCACCGTAGGTGGCGATCGCGACGGCGATGGCAAGCTCAAAGTTGTTGCCCGCCGCAGTGAAAGAGAGCGTGGTGGTCCGCTCGTAACCCAGTCCCAGCGCGGCGCCCAGGATGAATCCGCCACCCCACATCACCGCGAAGTAGATCAGCAGCGGAAGAGCGATCCGCACGACGTCCCAGGGCTGCGAGGTGATCTGCTCACCCTGCAAAGCGAACAAGATAACAATCGTGAACAGTAGACCGTAGAGCGCCCACGGCCCGAGGCGCGGCAGCAACGAGGACTCGTACCACTCGCGGCCTTTGGTCCGCTCGCCGATGCGACGGGTGAGGTACCCGGCCACCAGGGGGATGCCGAGGAAGATCAGCACCGACCTGGCGATCTGCCACATCGAGGTATCAATGGTGGTCTGTTCGAGACCGAGCCAGCCGGGTAGCACTGACAGGTAGAACCAGCCCAGCACGGCGAACATGATGACCTGGAACACCGAGTTCAGCGCGACGAGGACTGCAGCGGCTTCCCGGTCGCCGCAGGCCAGATCGTTCCAGATGATGACCATCGCGATACATCTGGCCAGACCGACGATGATCAGGCCCGTCCGGTATTCCGGCAGATCCGGCAACAGCAACCACGCCAGCGCAAACATCAACGCCGGGCCGATGATCCAGTTCAGCACCAGCGAGCTGAGCAGCAGGCGACGATCGGCGGTGACCGCGTCGAGTCGGTCGTAACGCACCTTTGCCAGCACCGGATACATCATGATCAGCAGCCCGAGAGCGATCGGCAGCGAGATACCGTCGAGTTCTACCGCCGCCAGTGTCTCTCCCAGCCCCGGGACAGCGCGGCCCAACAGCAATCCTGCAACCATTGCGGCGCCGATCCACACCGGCAGGAACCGATCAAGCATCGACAACTTGCCCGCGACCGCATGACCTGCCCCACTCATCGACCTTCCTCGCACGAATCCGGCTCACCGACCACTGCCGCAAGACCAACTAGTACCTCCGATAACTGCTCGAGCACAACGCTATTCACGCGGTAGTAGACCCACGTGCCCCGGCGTTCACTGGTCACCAGGCCGGCCTCCCGTAACACCCTCAGATGATGCGAGATCGTCGACTGCGACAACCGGATCGGTCCCGAAATATCACACACACAGGCCTGACCACCCGGCCGCGACGCCACCTCCGACAACAACCGCAGGCGCACCGGATCCGCCAACGCCTTCAACGCCGGCGCAAACCGCGCAGCCCGATTCGCACTCAACCCGCCACCGCCCGCAACCAGCACGTCTTGATTCGACATACATCAATATTGACACACATCGAATCAACGGACAATCCAACCCCCGCCATCTACCACCACCGCACGACTGCAGACCTTGAAACCTCTTGCTGGGGAATATGATCAGTTCGATATTGACGGTATCCAGTAAACCACTGCATATTGCGCTGCGCCGCAACACTATTCAGGTGCGTCGTTGTCGTCGGCTATGTGATTCGTCGGCCGCCGGCCCCCTATTTGCCTACACGTCATCGCGCGAGTCCCAGGAACGCCATCAACGAGCGTTCGACTTCCACGAGTTGCTCGGATGTCAGACGGCCAACACGCGTCAGTACACTCGACCGCCGGACCGCGGTCAGCTTGTCAATCATCACGTCGCTGTCCCGATCGAGGCCCGAGATCGTATCCCGGTCTCCTGGGATACGAATCCGCAACAACGGCGCCTCGATGAGCTGGCTCGTCATCGGCGCAACTACCACCGACAGAGTTGAATCGAAGAGATCGTCCTGGACGATGACCGCAGGTCGCGGCTTGGATGCATACACGCCACCCGCCACAGTCCAGATCTCGCCGCGAATCACGCCTCGTCGTCCCAGGGTGCCGCAATAGCCTCGACGAAATCCTGCTCATCCCCGTCGGCGTCGGCCTCTGCCACGAGAACTGACTGCTTGTGGGCTTGCGCGGCAAACTCAGGTGTTCGTACGTCAGGAACCCAGACCTGCAACGGCCGCAAGCCGCGCTCACGCATCCGGCGCCGGTACTCGCCAACCCTGTCCCTCACTGCCACGCCCACATGTTACATGTAACGCTTCAGACTGGCCAGAGTGCGCATCCCCGGGATGAATATGCAGGGTTACCAGAAGAGCGCTGCAGTGCAGTGCAGGACGATACAAGTGCCATCCTCGGGTTATCCACCCTCGCGCTCCAGCGCGTCCGGATGTGTCACCGAACGTAGCTCCAGTTGGGGTATGCCAACAAAATAGTTGGGGTTGCAGGTGTACAGCGGAATAGCGTTCGCGATGGCACTGGCCGCGATCAGTGCGTCATATGCTCGCGCACTGGGCTTTCGCCCCGACGACCGCAATGCCGCCGCGACGCTGCCAAAAGCCCGCGCACTCTCGGCGGTGAATGCAAGGACCTCGAAGTCCGCTTCTGCCTGCTGTACGTGCTGTTGCCTTGCACTTCTCTCGTGGTCGGTTCGCGCCACGTGTGGCCCAACCGAAAGCTCCGCAAGGGTGATCGCGCTAATCACCGACTCCTCAGGAAGCTCGTCAGGATCGGCGAGCCTGCCGAGCAGAATCACGGTGGACGTGTCAAGCATCCCCCGCGTCGTCGCGACCGCTCCTGTCATAGGGACGAATCCAACACACTGTCGATGTCAGACCGCAGGACGTCCGGGTCGATCTGCGGAAGGTGGGCTCGCCGACGAATCAACTCTGCCGCGCTGACGCTCTTTCTGGGCAAAGGCCGAAGTTCGGCCACTGGCTCGCCATCGCGGGTGACCACGATCCGCTCACCACGCTCGACTCGGCGTAACACCTCACCCCCGTTGTTGCGCAGATCCCTCACACTCGCCGCGTCGGTCATGTTCTTCAGTGTATCACCGGTGATACACGGGCAGGTGGTGTGCATCCGGGTCTTCTGGGATACGAATGCGCTCAATGGCGCCTCGACGAGCTGGCTCGTCATCGACGCAACCACTACAAGGCCACGAGGGCCAAGGAATCACATGCGGCGTCCACTGTCACCGTCGGTCGACATCTCGCGCATCGAGGACCCCAGCGGCGTCGGCCCGAACGTTGGTGTGCAATCGACAATCCTTGAAGCGGTTACGAAGTGCGAGCGACACATACACCAGGCCCACCAGTACGGGTACCTCGATGAGCGGACCGATTACGCCGGCCAATGCTTGTCCTGACGCCGCGCCGTAGGTGGCGATGGCCACCGCGATCGCGAGCTCGAAATTGTTGCCGGCCGCGGTGAACGCCAGCGTGGTGGTGCGCGAATATCCCAATCCCATCGCCGCGCCGAGAGCAAAGCCGCCTCCCCACATCACCGCGAAGTAGATCAGCAGCGGAATCGCGATGCGCACCACATCCCACGGCTGCGAGGTGATCTTGTCCCCCTGCAGCGCAAACAGGATCACGATGGTGAACAGCAGCCCGTACAGCGCCCACGGGCCCAGGCGTGGCAACAACGTGTTCTCGTACCAATCGCGTCCCCGCACGCGCTCACCCCAGAAACGGGTCAGGTACCCCGCCAGCAGCGGGATACCGAGGAAGATGAGCACAGACTTGGCGATCTGCCACGGCGAGGCGTCGATGGTGGTCTGTTCCAGACCGAGCCAGCCCGGCAGGACCGACAGGTAGAACCAGGCGAGCACCGCGAACATGAACACCTGGAAGATCGAATTCAACGCCACCAGCACCGCCGCGGCTTCCCTGTCGCCGCACGCGAGGTCGTTCCAGATGATCACCATCGCAATGCAGCGCGCCAACCCGACGAGAATCAGCCCCGTCCGATAGTCGGGCACGTCGGCCAACAGCAGCCACGCCAAGGCGAACATCAGGGCCGGACCGATAACCCAGTTCAACACCAACGACCCGACCAGCATGCGGCGGTCACCGATCACCGAGTCCAGGCGGTCATAGCGAACCTTGGCCAGAACCGGATACATCATGACCAGCAGCCCGAGCGCGATGGGCAGTGAAACGCCGTCGACCTGTACCGAGGCAAGCCCGTCACCAAGGCCGGGCACGCCACGACCGAGCACCAGGCCGGCAACCATCGCCGCCCCGATCCACACTGGAAGAAATCTGTCGAGAACCGAAAGCCTGCCGGCCACACCACTCTTCATGCGATCTACTCCGGAGGCTCACACGAGCGTGACTCGTCCACCACCGTGGCGAAACCACCCAGCAGTACCGACAGGCGCCTCATCATGTCCGTGTTGACCCGGTAGTACACCCACGTCGCGCGACGCTCACTCGTCACCAATCCCGCCTCACGCAAGACCTTGAGATGATGGGAGATCGTCGGCTGCGACACCGCAACCGAACCGGAGATGTCACACACGCATGCCTCACCTCCCGGATGCGCGGCCACCTGCGACACCAACTGCAACCGAACCGGATCCGCGAGAGCCTTCAACGCTACCGCCCACCGAGCGGCATCCCCGGCATCCAAGTCTCGGCGGTTGCCGGCCGTCAACAGATTCTGATTCGACACGCATCGATATTGACACTGGTCGAATCATGATGCAAGCGGATCGGGATCCTGCTTACCACTCGCGGAGTATGGTTCGGGTCGCGTGTTCGAATCACGCACTGTCACCAAAGGATTGATCATGCGCGCTGCCCGACTCCACGGCACCACCGATCTGCGCGTCGACACCGTCGCCGACCCGACTCCCCTGCCCGGTCAGGTCAAGATCAAGAATGCGTACACCGGTATCTGCGGCTCCGATCTGCACATGTACTACGCGCCGCTTCCTCCGGCCGACCAGTATCCCCCGCATCCGCTGACCGGCGCGGGGCTGCCGCAGATCCTCGGTCACGAGTTCTCCGGCACCATCGTCGAACTCGGCGAAGGTGTCGACAACATCGCCGTGGGCGATCACGTGGCGGTGTGGCCGATCTACTACTGCGGCACATGCGTCGCGTGCCGCCGGGGCCGCTACAACGTGTGCCGCACAATCGGTTTCCACGGTCTCACGTCCCACGGCGGCGGCATGGCCGAGTACACGACGGTCGACGCATCCAAGGTGCACGCGTTGCCCGCCGCCGTCGACCTGACGATGGGCGCGCTGGTCGAACCCATGGCCGTGTCGTGGCACGCCGTCGACCGAAGCGGCGTCAACGCAGGCGCCACCGCGCTCATCGCGGGCGCTGGACCGATCGGCATCGGGCTCTGGTTCGCCCTCAAAGCCCGCGGTGTCACGCGCGTCGTGGTCTCCGAACCAAGCACGGAACGACGTGCAGTGATCGAGGGTCTCGGCGCGGCTACTGTCGACCCGGTCGGCGGCGACCTCGCGGGCGCGGTCGCCGAACTCACCGGCGGTGACGGAGTCGACGTCGCCTTTGACGCTGCCGGCGCCGGGTCCGCGATCGCGTCGGCCATTCACCTGCTCACCCCGGGCGGCCGGCTGGTCATCGTGGCGATCCACGAACACCCGATGGAGTTCCTTCCGACCATGCTGGTCATGGCCGAGACCGAGATCGCCGGGGCCCTCGCCTATCTGCCCGCCGACTTCGATGCAGTGATCGCCGCGATGGCCGATGGACTCTACGATCCAACGGGCTGGGTAACCGCGATCGGACTCGACGACGTCAGCGATGCGTTTGCCACACTCCGGGCGGGAAAAGGCGCGAAGTTCCTCGTGCGCGCCGACTCCTGACATCACACTCCCCATTGCGCTCACACGCGGTCGCCCGTCGATAGTCGCGAATCGCCGCTCCGCGACCCTCATCTGCGGTAATCTCGCCACACCATGCGCATCTGGATTTGCCTCTCGTCGGTCCTGCTCGCCGTTGCCGCACTCGGCACGGGCGTGAGCGACGCCGGCGCGGCACAGCCCGAGTGGAACGGCCAGTGGTCGCTGACCCGCTATGCCGCGTCGAAAACCGGGACGAGTCTCGCGGCGCGACAAAAGGAACCAGACTTCTCCGACACCTACACGTTCTCGACGTCGTGCGCGTCCGGCAAGTGCGTGGCCACCGTGGTGGCCGGACCCGAAGCCAAGAACCCCACCATCCCGCGACCGCCGCGCTACACCTGGAATGGCGTTTCGTGGGTCGAACACTTTGATTGGCAATGGGATTGCTACATGGGCGCGGGCAAACCCAAGGTGTACGCGCCCGCACACTCGGACGCCTTCTACACACCGATGCCCGACGGCACCAAACGTGGCAGATGGACCACCACCATCGACAGCGGGCCGTGCGCGGGCACCGTGACAATGGCGGTCAAGGCAAACAAGGTGGGCACCGCTGGGCCACCGAGCGGTTCGTTCGGCAGCTGAATCACCCGGATTGGGACCTTCGCCCCGGAGCGGGCAAACACGCAGCGGCATCACGCGTCGTTGTTGCGGACCTCGTCGTGGTGAGCGGTGTGCAGCCAGTGAGCAAATCCATCGGGCGCCCGGGAACCCCGTCGCGGTGAGGTGAGCACGATGCCGCGGTCGGTCGCAACCACGACGGCGCCAGCGGCACGTGCGGCGTCGACCAGCGCTCGGTCCTCCCCACTGGTCATCGGCGCAAATCCGCCGATCGCGCTGTAGGTGTCAGCACGGATGCCCAGGTTGGCGCCAAAGACGTGTGCATGCCCGGAACGCACCGGGTGAGCGGTGTGCCACCGAAACTGTTGATGTGCGGTCAAGCCGTGATCGGGGACGACCAACCCGGTCACAACGTGTGTTCCGCGATCGGCGAGGTCGAGGTGAGTCCACAACCAATCGGGTGGAACGGCGGAGTCGGCGTCGGTGTTGGCCACCCAATGCTGTACCGGCGCATGGCTCTCCATGCAGGCAAGCGCCGCCGCAACACCGATTCGCCGGGCGGTCCCCACCACACCCGCGTCCGATGACACGATGCGTGCTCCGTGTCGGCGTGCGATGCGAGCCGTGTCGTCGTGGCACCGATCGAGCACAACGATGAGCGCCACCTCGACGTCGACCGCCACGCGGGCGAGGTGCTGTTCAGCGATCCGGATCGAGCTCAGACACCGGCCGATGAGACGTTCCTCGTTACGCGCAGGAACGATCACGTGAATGGTGGTGACGCCCGTCATGACGTCGATATCGCGGTGTGCCGCCACCGACCGAGGATGTAGTCGGAATGCGTGGCGGAACCGACAGTCACAAAGCGACGATGCGCATCAATGGCGTCATGCACCGCCCGCCCGTCAAGCGGCCATCCCGCAATGGGATGGGTCCAGTGACATGCCAACAGATGCCCTGCGGGAGTGAGGATCTGATCGATCCCGTCGAGAGTTGCGATGAGCTGCGCCGGACTCAGAAAATACCCCACTTCCGACAACACCACCAGGTCGTAACGGTGGTCGGGCAAGTGATCGGGTGCCGACGCCTCCCAGACGGTCACGTTCGCGTGGTGACGCACGCGTGCACGCGCCGCGGAGACCGCTGTCGGGGACGGATCTATCGCGTCGACGTGTCGGCACGCCGACGCAAGGTCGGCGGTGAGCGCGCCGACGGAGCAACCGATCTCCAGCGCGCGGTCGGGCTGTGGCACTGTCCCGAGCATGTCCACAGTCGCACGACGTTTGCGCACCTCGTAGTCGGAGTTCACCTGCCATGGGTCGGGGTCACGACGGTGCAGCGGTTCGAAGGCGGTGAGATCTGTTGGCGTCTCGTCACACAGGAACACCTCGTGGTCACGCATGAAGTGTTCGAGGACATGCGCGGGCAACACCGCAGCGTCTGCTGCCGCGTCCGATAACGGCTCCACCTGAGAGCTATGTGCGCGAATCGCCCGGAGTTTGGCGGTTCGATCCCCTGAGGACAGATGATGCACCGCTGGTCGGCCGTCGGGAAACAATTCAGGTGTTCCCCAGTGCCAGAACCAGATCGGGTACTCCCAGAGAGCGCAGTCGGTGCGCGCCGCGGCCGCTGCGGCAGCACGGCCGGCCGCCTCGTGATCGGGGTGCCCGTCGCGTCGCAACGGCGCGAGAACCAACACGCGTCCGTGCTGAGCGGTGATCGAGCTGACCACAGCCGCTGTCAGCTCGTCGTGATGAGCACCGACGTCGCCGTCAGACAATCCGACAGCTCGCAGCTCGATGGCTTTGCCTGCTCCGCTTCGCACGGCGTCCATCGCCTCGTGCATCTCACGTTGCCGACGCCGACCAAGGACACCGGCTGACACAGTGGGTGACTGCGGATGCGAGGCCTCCCCCCACGTGGCCAGGACCACAGTCACCGACACTCCGACGGCAACAGCGTGATGCATCAAACCGCCGCACCCCAGCGACTCGTCGTCGGGGTGGGCGGACACCACGACCATCGCGTCGTACGAGTCGGCGACGCCGGCTTCCGGCCACGCGTCGGGGTCGAGACCTCGGCGCCAGACTGTTTCGGGAGTTCCGGTGTCAGACGAGGTGAAGCGCGGGGCCGCCGTCACAGTATCAGCCCCCGGCCGACGACCACTGCTCGTCCCAACGCCGCGGCGTCACGCTCGGCGTGTTCTTGACGGAGGTATACCGTCAGGTCCGCTACGCGAGCCGCGTGAGCGTCATCACGTACCAGCGGCGCGGGCCCCAACGCGTGAGCGGCCCGTTCCAAAGTCTCCTCGGCCGATTCGCGCACGATGCGGCGAGTGTGACCGGCCACCACCGCCGCCTGCTCCGCGGAGGACGCGGCCAAACGTGTTGCGGCGTCGGCCAGCGCGCACCGCGCGCGATGCAGTGCCGCGTCGATCGCCCCCAGATGCATGTGCCCGATCTGATCGAGATCGGCACGCCCACTGGCCGCACGTACGGTGCGGCCCAAGCCCACCGCCCCGCCGAACCACACCGCAGCCACTCGAATACCACCCGCGGCGAACCCTGGCCGGTCCAGATACCAGTTGTCGCCGCCCACCGGGATTGCGGGCACCGCGTCACAATCAATGCTCGGTGAATCCACCGACACCAATCCGCGGGCATACCACGGTTCATCGCCAACTACGGTGCGTGCGTCGGTCAGATCAATCGCGAACAACCCGCGGGCATGCTCCGACATCCATGCGGTGACCAGCGCTCGATCGAGTTCACGAGCCAGGGAGCACCACGTCTTGGTTCCCGACAGGGTCCACTCGCCACCGTCTTCACGCGCGAGCAGACGCGTGCGGCCCTCCGCAGCAAACACACCCCACCGGTGGCGCCGATTGTCGGCCATCGTGGCTGAGTGCGCTTCCTTGAGAATGCTCAGTGCGTCGAGGTGTGGTTCCAGCACGCGTGCCACCGTCAGGTCGATGGCACCGATGGTCGCCATCGCCGACCATTCCGTTGCGAGATCGGGGGCAGCCTCGACCGGATCGGCGAGCCGGTCGAGATGGGCCGAAGGCATGCACTCGTGCGATCGGGCAACAGTCTCGCGAACCAGAGTGTCGACAACGTCGGCACGCGGTGCCTCGTTGCCGATGGCGATCCAGGACGGTTCGCCATGCGAAACAGGTGCAGCGCCTCGATGATTCACGCACCCAATGCTAGCACCGGTTAGGCCTCGGCTCCGCTCAGCGACTGCCGGACCAATGGTGCAGATGCGACAATCGGTGGACCCGATGCGCAAGATGTGGGACTCGTAGAGGCGACCGCCGTCACCCTGCTGGCGATCGGACTCGGCGTCCGCAACACGGTGGTCCGCTCGCTCGGTGTCACCGACCTGACCACCACCGTGCTCACCATGTCGCTCACCGGTATCGGCGCCGACTTGTTTCCCGGAAAGCCGATGGCTGCGCTAAGACCTAGCGCAACTCCGCGAGATTCTCGATGGATTCGTACGCGTCCGACTTGATGACCCGGGCCACGAAGTGTCCGATCGGCCCGTTCAGCACTCCTCCCCCGATGTGGGCGTCAAGGTGGAAATGCGAGCCACTGCCGTGCGGTGTGACCGTCATGGTGAGGGTGATCCGGACCGCACCTCGTCCGTGCCCGGACAGTGCGATTCTCGTCGGCTCCTCGTATTTGGTGGCCGATCTCGCACCGACCGGCCACCACCACCCATCGACCCCTCTCAGGCGTCTGGCAGATCGGCAAACGACTTCTTGGTCGCCTTGTACCAGCCCATCGCCTTGAGCGGATGCTTCCATCGGCGCTTCATCTCCTCGAGCGCCGGACCGTGCACATCGTCACCCGCGGCAACCGCATCCTTCAGATGCTGATCCTGGGCTTTGATCACCTCGTCGGCGGTCTCGCCCTGAAATGCCAGGTCACAGGGTCCGCCGAGTTCGCGGCACGTCATCGTCCTCATGTCGTCATACCTTTCGGGTGTGGACGAACCCTGATCGTCCGTCCTCTGTCGTGTCGACGTAGGGAAGCGCGAGTTTGTGACAGCCGCTGCCGAGATGTCAGAGCGGATCGGGTCCGCGACGACGCGTGGTCCGGGCGAGGACATCGGGATGGGCGCGAAAGACGATGCGACGCACCATGCCGTCGACGATGGTGAAGTCGAACGCCACTCGCGGCTGACCCTGCTGGAACCAGCACGCCCCGGCCCGCACACCGATGTAGACCGGTAGCGCGGCCTTCGCCGCCCCGTTGAACATCGTCGCCACCGCGTCGCGGCCCTCGAGTCGTTGCGGCGTGCCGGTCGCAATCGCTGCGGCGTCGGCCTCGATCACCACATCCGGTGCGAGAAGCTCGAGTAGCCTGGCGAACTCACCGTTTCGTGCCGCATCGAGAAACGCGTCCACCACAGCCCAATCCGTCTGGTGATCGCGCTTGCTCCGCTGTGTGACCTTCCCGCGAGCCCGTGAGGCGAGTTTGCGAGCTGCCGCCGGGCTCGACCCGAGTATCGCGGCGATGGTGGTGAAGTCGACGGCAAAGGTGTCGTGCAGGACGAACGCCACGCGCTCGTTGGGGCTCAATCGATCCAGCACCACCTGCAGGGCCACTCCGACGGTGTCGGCAAGGGCTACCTCGTCCAACGGGTCGGGTGCATCCGCCTCGGGTTCCAGTTCGTCGTCGGGAGTCGGGACCGCAGAGCGGAGGCGGTCGAGACAGAGCCGAGTGGTCACCGTCGTCAGCCATGCGGGCAGGTTTTCGATCTCGGTCTCGGTGCCATGCAACCGAAGCCACGCCTGTTGCACGATGTCTTCGGCCTCACCGTGATCGCCGACGATGCGTTCGGCAATGCGCGTCAGGCGGGAGCGTTCGGCGTCGAATGCGTCATCGTGGTCCACGGGTGGCTCCTTCGCTCGCGGTGGTCATCTCGATGACGTCGCGCGGCCGGAGAATGTGACCACCGCAACCCTACGTCACCCGCCCTCGCGCCCGACGCCCCCGCGAACGCACGTGACGGCATACCGTGGCCACATGGACACACACGCGACGCCACCCGCGGACCAGACGGTCGACATCAAACCACGCAGCCGCGATGTCACCGACGGCCTCGAGAAGACGGCGGCACGCGGCATGCTGCGCGCGGTGGGCATGGGCGACGACGACTGGGCGAAACCGCAGATCGGGGTCGGCTCGTCGTGGAACGAGATCACACCGTGCAACCTGTCGCTGGATCGGTTGGCGACCGAGGTCAAGGAGGGCGTGTTCGAAGCCGGTGGTTACCCACTACAGTTCGGCACCATCTCCGTCTCCGACGGCATCTCCATGGGCCACGAGGGCATGCACTTCTCACTGGTGTCGCGGGAAGTGATCGCCGACAGCGTGGAAACGGTGATGAGTGCCGAACGCCTCGACGGATCGGTGCTGCTCGCCGGGTGCGACAAATCGCTACCGGGGATGCTGATGGCCGCGGCACGGCTCGATCTGGCCAACGTGTTTCTCTACGCCGGTTCCACCCTGCCCGGCTACGCCACGCTCTCCGACGGTTCCGAGCATCAGGTGACCATCATCGACGCGTTCGAGGCCGTCGGTGCGTGCGCCCGCGGACTGATGAGCCGCACCGACGTCGACACCATCGAGCGCGCCATCTGCCCGGGCGAGGGTGCCTGCGGCGGCATGTACACCGCGAACACGATGGCCAGTGCCGCCGAGGCACTGGGCATGTCGCTGCCCGGCAGTGCGGCGCCGCCTGCTCCCGACAAACGCCGCGACGGTTACGCGAGGGCCAGTGGCGCAGCCGTCGTCGAACTGCTCAAGCGCGGTATCACCGCCCGCGACATCATGACCCGTGAAGCGTTCGAGAACGCCATCGCCGTGGTGATGGCGTTCGGCGGTTCCACCAACGCGGTGCTGCATCTGCTGGCGATCGCCAGCGAGGCCGAGGTCGAGTTGTCACTGGCCGACTTCTCCCGCATCGGCGCGCGTGTCCCCCACCTCGCCGACGTGAAACCCTTCGGCGCGCACGTGATGACCGACGTCGACCGAATCGGCGGTGTGCCGGTCATCATGAAGGCATTGCTCGACGCGGGTCTGCTGCACGGCGAGTGCCTGACCGTCACAGGCAAGACCGTGGCCGAGAATCTCGCCGACATCGCACCACCCGATCCGGATGGAAAAGTGTTGCGCGCCATGACGTCACCGATTCACCCGACGGGTGGCATCACGATCCTGCACGGCTCGCTGGCACCCGAGGGGGCCGTGGTGAAGTCCGCCGGATTCGATTCGGACGTGTTCGAGGGTGTGGCACGGGTCTTTGACCGCGAGCGGGCGGCGATGGACGCACTCGAGGACGGCACCATCACCGCCGGAGACGTGGTGGTGATCCGGTATGAAGGCCCGAAGGGTGGACCGGGCATGCGGGAGATGCTGGCGATCACCGGTGCCATCAAGGGCGCGGGCCTGGGCAAGGACGTGCTGCTGATGACCGATGGCCGTTTTTCGGGCGGCACCACCGGGTTGTGCGTCGGACACATCGCACCCGAAGCGGTCGACGGTGGTCCGATCGCCCATGTCCGCGACGGCGACCGCATCCGGCTCGACGTGGCCGAAGGCACCCTCGACCTTCTCGTCGATGACGACGAACTCGTCCGCCGCACAGCCGGTTTCACGCCGCTTCCACCCCGCTACCGACGCGGTGTGCTCGCGAAGTACACGAAACTGGTGACGTCGGCCTCACAAGGAGCCGTGTGCCGCTGACACACTCGCCGAAGCCGGCATCTCACCGTCTGCCTCGGCAAGCGTGGGTGCACTGACGAGAAGTTGATCCGGATCGCCGCCGAGCGTGCGCACCTCGTCGAACCACACCTGCATGTTCGGGTTCACCCCCCGCCTGGCCGCCGACCCCTCGACATGCACGTCGTAGGCGCGTGCGATACCGCTGCCGGGGATCGCCACGGTGGGTGCGAACATCCGCCAGCCGCGCACAAAGACCGGCACATACGGTGCGATGTGCCGACGGAATCGCGCGCCGATGAGCCCGAGGATGTTCGCGATCCGGTAACCGGGCGTCATCGAGTTGTGTTCGACGACGGATTCGTCGGGCCGGCACAGCTTGGTGGACAGGCGTTCCCAGTCGAAAACCATACCCGCGCGGATCCCGTACTGGCCGGTGCCCGCGGCTTCACGGGCCATCCACAGCAGCGTCTTGTCGCTGTAGTAGCAGTTCGAATAGCCGCCACCGACGTCACTGTGCACACCGTCGAACCACACCTGTTTGATGTCGAGATGGTGGCCTCCCCACAGGCACGGCGCGAAGATGCGGCGCCGCTCGGCAATTGCGAGTGCCTGCCGTGCGCACCGGACCTTCGCCGAGAGGGTCACGTCGTGGAATTTGTACTTGCTGCGCGCGAGGCCGGGGATACCGAGCGCGCCCACTGTGTCGAACACACCGAGGAACTCGATCCACACCTGGTCGTCGGGGTGGCAATAGGCCTTCAGGTCGGCGAGGTCCTTCTCGTGTTTCGGATCGACGGGTGGTGGCTGGGTGGGATCTTTTGCCCGCGGCCGGTTGCGATATACGGTCATTGCGACGGGGAGTTCTCCTTGCGCAACACCCATGGGCGTCAGCAGGCCCACATGCGCGATCATGCCGCACAGGCTGCGGGCGGTGTAGGCGCCACGACTGAAGCCGAACACGAACACCCGATCTCCGGGCTCGTAGTTCAACGCGAGAAACCGGTAGCACTCCACGATCGCGGTATCGAGTCCGAGGCCGAACGCACCGCCCAACAGTCGCTCGACGCGACTGCCGCCGGCACCGACGCCACGCGAGTAGTGCACGATCTGCGATTCTCCGTCGTAACCGGTCGGCGCGATCGAACGGGCGATCTTCTCGATGTTGGAGACGTTGGGATCGTCGGAGTTCTTCCACGTTCCGTCGCAGCACACCACCAGATTCTTGGTCATGACACGAAAGTAGGGACCATCCGCAGCCGGCACACGCGTAGTCGGCTACCTGTAGACATCGAGAACCGACGAAGGGAATTTCGTGCCCGCCGTGCCAGACACCACCCGCCAGTACGACCGCTCCGGGCGCGTCTATCCACTCACCGACCCCCGCTGGCGCGGCGACGACGGCTCACCGCTGATGCTCGATCCGCTGCCGGCTGTCGCCCCCGAGCAGATCGATCATCCAGAACGATCGCTGTGGCGATACCGAGCCGGAATCCCGGTGGATCCCGCTTTCCGGGTGAGCCTGGGCGAGGGCTGTACCCCGATGCCCGCGCTCGACTGGGGCGGGCACGCCGTCCACTTCAAACTCGAATGGTTCAATCCCACCGGTAGTTTCAAGGACCGCGGGGTCACGGTACTCATCTCCCATCTGCGCTCGCTGGGTGCGACGAGGGTACTCGAGGACTCCTCGGGCAACGGCGGTTCGGCGGTCGCAGGCTACTCGGCCGCCGCCGGGCTCGATGCCACGATCATCGTGCCGGAGTCCACCTCCCCGGCCAAGATCATGCAGGCACGCGCGTACGGCGCGACGATCAGACTCGTCGCGGGAACACGCGATCAGGTGGCCGACGAAGCGATCCGGCAGTCCTCGCTGATTCCCTACGCCAGCCACAACTGGCACCCGATGTTCTTGCAGGGAACCAAGACCATCGGGTACGAGATCTGGGAGAGCCTGGGGTTCGCCGCGCCCGACAACGTCGTGCTGGTGGCCGGGGCAGGCAGCATCGCCCTGGGATGCGACATCGCGTTCAGCGAACTCCTCGAGGCCGGCCTGATCGACCGCAGGCCGCGAATCCTGGTGGGTCAACCCGAACACTGGGCCACCATCGCCGACACGCTCAACGGCGTCTCCCCCACCGCCGATGCCGACCGCACCCCCACCATCGCCGAAGGTGCCTCCATCGCGCGTCCGGTACGGCTGGCGGAGGTGGTTGCGGCGATTCGGCGCTCCGACGGACACGCCATCCGCATCGCCGAATCCGAGATCGTCTCGGCCACAGGAGCACTGGCCTCCCGTGGCCTGTATGCGGAGCCGACGAGCGCGGTGGCGGCGGCCGCCCTCGACCGGTTCCTGGCCACCGGCACGATCCGCCCCGGAGAGCGCACCGTGGTGGTGCTCACCGGAACCGGCCTCAAGAGTGCGGACCGAATCGCCGACATCGTGATCTGACGCGCTCTGATTCATCGCGGACCGTACCCGTCCGCGATCCCCTATAGCGTCGTCGTTGTCCAGAGCACCACCTCCTCCGTTCACGGGAGCAAGCGATGACCACCACGACAACTCCGTCGCCCACCGGGCGCGCCAGAACCGTTGCCCTGATCTGCCTCCTCGCCGCGTCGTTCATGGAACTGATGGACGCCACCGTCGTCAACGTCGCACTACGCACCATGCAGGTCGATCTCGGGGCGTCCGCCGGCGCACTGCAGTGGGTGGTCGCCGGCTACCCCCTCACCTACGCGGTGGGCCTCATCCTGGGAGCCAGACTGGGAGACAACCTCGGCAGGCGGCGGCTCTTCATCGCCGGCCTGGCCGCCTTCGGTCTCACATCACTTGCCTGCGGACTGGCCGCCGATCCCCTGCAACTCGTGCTCTTCCGCCTCCTGCAGGGCGCTGCGGCCGCGTTGATGGTGCCGCAGGTGCTCAGCAACATCCAGGTGCTCTACCCGCCTGCTGAACGAGGCAAGGCCATGGGGATGTTCACCTCGGTCATCGGCCTGGCCGCCGTCACCGGCCCCATCCTCGGCGCCGTGATCACCAGCGGTGATTGGTTCGGCCTGTCCTGGCGACCGGTTTTCCTCATCAACATTCCCATCGCGGTGATCGCCATCGTCGCGGCGATCGCCTTCATACCCGAGTCACGCGCGCAGACGTCGACACCGATCACCGTCGGATCCGCGGCACTTCTCGGCGGATCGCTGGCCGCGATCATGCTACCGATCACGCTGGGACCCGACCATGACTGGCCCGCATGGGGTTTCGTGGCAATGGTGGCCGGATTCGGGGGACTCGCGGTCTTCGCACGACGACAGGTCGCGCTGGCCCGAATCGGTGTCGAGCCGATGGTGCCGCCGCAACTGTTCGCCACCCGGTCGTTCACCACAGGGCTGGCCACCTTCGCCACCCTGATGGTGCCCACCGGCGGCTACTTCCTCGTGCAGTCACTGCATGTGCAGCTCGCACTCGGGTGGTCGGTGCTGCACGCCGGACTCATGTGGATCCCGTTCTCCGTGGCCGTGCCGATCTCGGCGGGACTCGCCGCGACAGTGGTCGCCTTCCGGCTCGGCAAACGCATTCTGCAGCTGGGGGCGGTGGTTCTCGCCGTGGGCATGGTGCTGATGTATCTCGCCGAGCAGTCCACTCATCCCGCAGTCTGGTTCGCCGTCGCCCTGGCGGTGTCGGGGCTGGGCTTCGGCGCGATCGTCGGATCCGCCGGACTCCTGGTGCTCAACGACGTCCCGGTCCGTCTGGCCGGTGCCGCGTCGGGAGTCTTCAACACCGCGCAGGCGCTTTCCATCGCGCTGGGTGCCGCTGTGGTGGGAACCGTCTACAGCTCGGTGTCCGAGCACAGTGGATTCCAATCGGGTTACCGCGCAGCACTGTTGGTGATGATCGCAGTGGTTGCGGCCGGCGCCCTGATAGCGCAGGCCATGCCCGCGAAGACACCGTCACGCCACGCTGAGTCCGTCGCCGAACCAGCGACCGTGTGACTCAGTGCGTGGAAACGTGAGCTCCCTGCTGCGTCCACAGTTCACTGCCCTCGATGGCCGCGATGATCCTCGGTCGCAGTTCGGCGGCCTCGATCACGGCGTCGACCGACCCCACCTCGACGGCCCGGTGGATGTTGTGCACCGCATCGAACTCGGCGGCGATCTCGCTGATCTTCTCGGCCCGCACCGACTGTCGCATCTCGGCGAGTTCAGCGCTGGCCGCCGAACGGTCGGTACCGAACACGGTGGCCACCCGCGCCTCGAGCTCGCGAACCCGCGGGTCGGCACCGGTGCGCTTGCGGACCTCACCGGCGAACACCACAGCCGCCGCGGGTGCTCCACCGAGTACGGAGGCGAACGACCCCTCGATGGCCAACACCGTCATGTTGGGGTTGAGCGCCTTGGAGAACACCACGAACGCACCGCCGTGATACCGCGAGATCACGCAGAACACGATCGGGCCCTCGAAATTGACGATGGCACGACCGATCTCGGCCCCGTACTCCAGCTGCAGTTTCCGCATCGACTCCGGCGAACCGTCGAATCCGGACAAATTGGCCAGCACCACCAGCGGGCGGTTGCCGCTCGCGCTGTTGATCGCGCGGGCCGCCTTCTTCGAGGAGTTCGGGAACAGCGTGCCGGCAGTGTAGGCGTCGGGGCCGTCGGTCGGCTTGTACCCGCGACGGGCCACCTCGCGCGACTCAATACCGAGCAGGCAGACCGGGATACCACCGAGGTGGACGTCGCAGACCACGGCTGTCTCGGCGTCGGCCATGGCCGCCCACCGCTCGAGCACCGACTGGTCCTGGTCGGCGACCGCCCGCATCACGGTCCGGATGTCGAACGGCTTCTTGCGATCCGGGTTGGTGGCAGCGGAGAAGATCTGTCCCACCGTGGTGAAATCACTGCCCTCCATCACGTGCGGATAGTCGGAGACGTCGCGGTCGATCGGGTCCGCGGTGACCGCACGGCGCGGGGTGAGTTCACCGGGCGCGATGTAGGTGTGGTCGTAGTGGGCCATCAGGACATCTCGTGCCGCACCGAGATTGGGCGCCCAGTACTGCGCCTGCCCATTGGGGCCCATCACCCGGTCGTAGCCGCCGATGCCGAAGTTGTCCTCGGCCGACACTCCGCCGGAGAAGTCGAGGGACTGCTTGCCGGTCAGCACCATCGCGGAGTCGGGTGTCATCACCAGAATGCCCTTGGTGTGCATCAACATCGTCGCCTCGGCGTTCCAGTACGGCTGCGCGCCGACGTTGATCCCGGCGACGACGATGTTGATCTCGCCGCCGGCTTGAGTGAACTCGACCACTCGCTTGAGCGCGCGGGCCACCCAGTCCATGTTCTCGGTTCCCGAGTCCATGGAGATCCTGGCGCCCGACGACAGGGCATACCATTCGAGCGGCACACCGAGGCGTTCGGCGAGATCGAGGCCCGCGATCACCCGCATACATTCCGGCTCGGACAGTGCCCCAAGCGATTTGGTCGGGTCGCCGAGCAGCACCACACGGGTGACGCCCTGCGGATACTTGATGGTGGCGGTGGTGACCACACCGACCACGAGGCCCGCCGTGTTGCGCCCCATCGGCCGGTCCACCGGCACCAGCCGGTAGTCGTCGTCGAGGTCGTACTCGGTGAAATCGCCCAGTAGCCCGGCGAGTTCGTAGGGATACACCGTGCCGCGCCGCGCGGCGCCGAGCACCTTCTGCCGGTACTCGTCGGCCGGCTCGATGGGCTCGGTCGACGGTTTGCCGACGGTGACGCCGATATCCCCGGTGGCGCTGATCGCGAACCGCACCGCCACCTTGGTGAGTGCACCGGTCTCGGCGTCGCGGCGGCGCGCGATCAGCAGCACCTCTTCCAGGCCCACCCCCACGGTGGTGGCCCGGATGTGGTCGGCGATGGTGTCGAGGTCGGCTGCGGTCGCGGCAATCGGCGGCCAGACGTACAACACGATCCGATTGGTGTTGTTGGACGGGCGATCGGAGTTGCGCTGCGCGCGGCGGATCGAGTCGACGCACGAGGCGAGCGTCGTCTCGGCCGTGGGCAGCGTCAGGAGCCTGCCGTCGTGTTCGCGCAGCGCGCTGAGGTCGCGGACCTGCGCGAACGCGATCAGCCGGTCGTCGCGCGGATTGTCGCGGGCCACCGCACGGAACAGATACACCTCTTCGTCGTCGGACGAGGGCAGTCGCGTGAGATCGAACTTCCGCAACCGTTCCATCCGCATCCGTTGCGCGATGTAGGGGTGAAGTCCGCGGATCAGCCGCTCCTCGGTCATCCCCGTCGCCGACGGCCGGAAAGTGAAGTGGTGATGCATGAGCGCACCGTCGCTGCCGGCGACGGTGATCGTGATCCGGTGCACGCTGCGCGGCAACGAACGGGCGGAGATGACGGTGCCGAGCGCGTCGGCCATCGCGTCGAAACCGTCGGGCTGCTGCTCCCAGCTCACGTACAGGTCGACGTCGACCGAAGCCCGCTCGCGCGCCAACTGACCGAGCCCGTCGAGTGTGTCGCCGAGTTCGTCGAAACGCAGCGCCGCCGACACCAGACTGGCGCCGTCGCGTTCAGCCACCACGAATGTCGCGCCGCCCGCGTGTTCGGTGCGCAGATCAGACAGTCCCTTGTTGCCGTAGTAGCGCCGGGTGAGCACCTCCAGCATCACCGTGTTGTCCTCGGCGCCGCGCACGAGGCGCTGCGCGAGCAGACGGACCAGTGGTTCGGTACTCGACACCATCTCCACGATGCGTTCGGCGCGGTCGGGAACGTCGGGGTGCTCGTCGAGGTAACGCAGATGGGCACGGACGTTGCCATATACGCGCGCACGGTTGCGACGCAGCAACGGCTGCCCATACCACGAGTACACGACGCCACGGCCGAGGTCGGCGACCGCGGGATAGCGTACCTGCGCGGCGGCCACCAGCCGGTCGAGTGCCGTGCTCACCGCATCCTGCAACTCGTCGCGAGGTGTGGGTTCGCCGAGCCATTCACGCAGCAGGGTGGAGATCACCGTGATCGACTCCGACGGGTTGTTCAGCGCCAGGAAGATCCGGAACACCGCGGCCTCTAGTTCGGGGCTGCGATCGAGTTCGGTGACCCCGTAATGCACCAGCGCGCGGCGCAGTTGCTCGTGGAATGTCTCCGGCAGCCCGTCGCGCTCCACCTCGAGACTCTGCAGGTAGGTGTGAAAGTTCTCGCGTGCACTGCGGACGTGTTCGTCACCGTTGGTCTCGCCGGACGGACGGTTCTGGCTGAGCTCGGCGAGATCGGCGAACACGGTGATCAGCTCGAGCTCGTCGGCCAGCGGCCGCCTGCCGTCCTCGATCGCCGTACGCCGCGCGGTCAGGTAGTCGTCGAGCAGCCGCGAACGGTCGTCGGGGTCGACGTCGTAGCCCAGCAGCAGGCTCCGCAGATCCTCCAGGGCACGCGCCGCACGTTCGATCGACGGCACATCGACCGGCTCCTCGGGCAGTTCCAGGTCGATCGTGTCGGTGACCTCGGCGGCAGTGTCGTCGCCGTCATCGTCGGCGACGGCTTCCAGGCGCAGCAGCGGCGCACCCGTCTCGACCTGCGTGCCCACCGACACCAGGCACTCCTTGAGGCGGGAACGCACCGGCGCGCGCAGCACCGTCTCCATCTTCATGCTCTCCAGGACCAGCACCGGGGCCCCGGCCTCCACCTCGGCACCCACCTCGAGCGGCGTGGCCACCACGAGCGCCGGTGCGGGCGAACGCACCACGCCACCCTCGTCGCGGCTCACACGGTGGGTCACGCCGTCGACATCGACCAGGTGCACCGGACCGTGGGTGTCGGTGACCAGGCGGTACCGCACGCCGTTGAGCCAGAACTGCGCGGCGTGTTCGTCGAAGCGCTCCAGGTCGACGTCGGCGGTGCGGGATTCGCTGCCGGTGTCGATCGCCACGCGGAAGCGGTGGGCGCCGATGCGCGCCACCCGCACCCGGTACGCCGCGCCACGCAACTTCAGGTCAAGTGGCCGGCCACTCTGGTGCTGAACCTGAGGACGGCCACCAGAGGCGGTGGACAACAGCCGGTGACGTTCGACGGCCTCTTCCTCTTCGTAGGCGTCGATGGCCGCGGCGGCCAGCGCCACCGCCGAATGCCGTTGTGCGACAAGCTCGCCCTCGGCGCGTACCCGGTCGATCCAGCCCGTGTCGGCGCTTCCGTCGATCACCTCCGGCCGGCTGAGCAATTCGAGCACGAAACTCTTGTTGGTCGCACCGCCCTGGATGACGACGCGGGTCTCGGCCATCGCGCGCCGCAACCGGCCGAGTGCTTCATCGCGGTTGGCGCCGTAGGCGATGATCTTGGCGATCATCGAGTCGAAATCGGCGGGGATGGTGTCGCCGGCGGCCACGCCGGTGTCCACCCGGATACCCGGTCCGGCGGGCAGATCCAGCCGAGAGATGCGACCGGGCGCGGGCGCGAAGTCACGGTCGGGGTCCTCGGCGTTGAGTCGCGCCTCGATGGCGTGACCGCGCTCGGCGGGAGGTTCGCCCTCGAGCCGTCCACCGGAGGCCACCAGCAGTTGTGCCCGCACCAGGTCGAGGCCGGTGGTGCACTCGGTGATCGGGTGCTCCACCTGCAGGCGGGTGTTCACCTCCAGGAACGCGAACAGCTTCTCCACCGGGTGATACAAGAACTCGACGGTCGCCGCGCCGCGATACCCGACGGCCACCGCGAGCCGTTCGGCGGAGGCCTTCAGTTCGGCGACCTGCTCGGTGGCCAGCACCGGCGACGCGGACTCTTCGATGATCTTCTGGTTGCGACGCTGTATCGAACAGTCGCGCACGCCGAGCGCCCACGCGGTTCCCTGGCCGTCGGCGATCACCTGCACCTCGACGTGGCGCGCACCGGTGACCAGTCGTTCGAGGAACACCACGCCGCTACCGAACGCGCGTGCGGCCTCGTCGCGGGTGCGCTCGTAGGCGTCACGCAGCTCCGACGCATCGTTGATCACCCGGATACCGCGACCTCCGCCGCCTGCAGTGGCCTTGAGCATCAACGGGTAGCCGATGGCCGCAGCGGCCTCCTCGGCGGCCTCGACGGTGTCCACCGCGCCACGACTCCACGGCGCCACCGGCACCCCCACCTCCTCGGCGAGGAGTTTGGCGCCGATCTTGTCGCCCAGCGTGCGCATCGCTTCCGCCGACGGCCCGACGAAGGTGACTCCGATGCGGTCACACAGTTCGGCGAACAGCGGGTCCTCGGCGACGAAACCCCAGCCGACCCACGCGGCGTCGGCACCGGTCTCGAGCAGCGCGTGTTCGAGTACCTCGAGATTGAGGTACGGCCGGTCGGCCGCGGCGCCGAGGTCGTAGGCGATGTCCGCCTCGCGGACGAAGGTCGCGTTGCGGTCGACGTCGGTGTGCAGCGCCACCACCTCGACGGGGCGGCCGGTTTCGGCCGACAGCCCGCGGACGGCGTGGATGAGTCGCATGGCGGCCTCGCCGCGGTTCACGATGGCAATGCGGGTGAACATCACGACTCCTTCTGTTCGGGAAAACCTCGTCAGGGCACCATCGGCAAGCGCGCACACTTCCCGATGACGGACGGGCATGATTCTGTCGAATGATTTCGCTACGCGCGAGTACGCTACCGGCCACCGGCGCGTCACCTGCACGACCGGCGAGGCTCCGCGCTCATCTCAGCTTGGCACCGTAGACCCGGGTGATGTGCAGCGTCATCAGCACTCGCCTGTCGGTGACCATGACCTGTCGGTACTCTGCCCAGTCGGGATGCTCACCGGCACCGAGGCGGTAATAGGCCACCAGGGCGTCCACCTCGGGGCCGTCGGGGTCTGTCGACGGACCGGTGAGTGTCACGGTTCCCTCGGCGGTGGCCCATGTGTATCCGCCCGGACCGGTGAACTCGATGGCGGCGCGCGGATCCCGGCGAAGATTCGCCGTCTTGGCGCGCCCCTCGGTCATCGACACATAGATGGTGTCCGACGCACGGTCATAGGCCGCCGTCACCGGCGACATCTGGGGTACGCCGCTGGCTCTGATGGTTGCGAGGATTCCGATCGATGTCTCGGCTATCAGGTCACGGGGGTCGAACTCGGTGGTTGTCATGTAGGCGGCAACCGGCGTGTCCATCACATCATTCCGGCCCGAACCCTCGGAGAACGGCACCTGTGACCTATCCTGGCGATCAGATTCGCATCACAGTCCACGACTGCGCCCGGTGCGCGAGTCCGGGGCTTCGGTCACCTCGTCGAGTCGTCGTTGCGCAGCGTCGGCGGCCTCACGTGCCGAGACCAGCGCATCGGTGGCATCGCGGTGCGCCGCGGCGGCGGTCGTCACGGCACGGTCGGCGAACCGCAGTTCGTCCTCTACTCGGGCAAGCTCCGCGCGGATTCGGGCGAGTTCCTCGCGCAGGGCCGATGCGCGCCGGCCCAGTTCGTCGGCCCGTTCGGTGGCCGCCGAGCTCTGCCGGGCCGCACGCTCGGCCGCCTGCACGGCCCGGTTGAACGTCCGACGGGTGGCCGCCGACTCGGCACTCGCGACCGCGCGCGCCGCTGCCGCTTCGTGCTCATCCGGCTCGGCAGGCCCGCTGGGGTCGGCGGCGGGGTCGGCGCTTGTGGGGGCATCGGCGACCCCCTCCCCTGCCGACGCGTCGGTGACCACGGCCAGCCCGGCGGGTCCGAAGCCGCTGTACTCGACGGCACCGACCAGGCGTCCGCGACGTAATGTCGCGGCGACCTCGGGGTCGGCGATCGCCGCACGCAGCGTCTGCGCGACGTCACGCCCGACGGCTGCCGACATCTCCGTATCCAGCGAAGCGCAGACATCGCCGACCGACTTCAGCGCCGCGGCGATCACCTCCTGACGGCGACGCGAGAGTGATCTGATCTGCGTCGCGGCCGACCGCCGCTGGGTGTCGCGCAGGTCCTCACCGAGCGCCACGATCTCGTCGACCTCGTCGGGCGAGCGCCGAGCCCACTGATTCAGTGACCAGGCGGCGGTCGTCGGGCGGCGAAGGTGTGTGATGCGCGTGGCGAGCTCGCGATCATCGGACCTGATCGACTTGGCCAGGTCGTTGCGGCGAGCGACGAATGTTGCGGGATCCAGCCCATACAGTTCGTCGGCCACATCGTCAAAGTCGGCGGGCTCGTGCACCACGGATCCAGCCTGCCACAGCGGTATCCGTGGTCGGCGAGCGCGTTCACGGAGAAACCGGGGTGTCTCAATTCGAGAGAAGTCCTGAATCGATCCAGATTGGGGAGCATACTGTCGCCGTGCCCTCCTCCCCGGAGTACGCCGACAGACTGCGTGCAGCCGACCTCCGAGTGACCCGTCCGCGGGTCGCGGTACTGCAGGCTGTGGATGCACACCCCCACGCCGACACCGACACGCTGTTCGGCGCGGCGAGGTCGCTGCTTCCCGACATCTCGCGCCAAGCCGTGTACGACGTGCTCGGTGCGCTCACCGATGCGGGACTCGTCCGGCGGATACAACCGTCCGGTCATCTCGCCCGCTACGAGGCGAGGGTCGGCGACAACCACCATCACATGGTGTGCCGGGGTTGCGAAGCCATCGTCGACGTCGATTGCGCCGTCGGCGACACCCCATGCCTCATCGCCTCCGACGACAAGGGTTTCGTCCTCGACGAGGCGGAGGTCATCTACTGGGGACTGTGCCCTTACTGCGCGGTCTCCTCATCGACGGGGTCACGACAGTGATCACAGCCCGAAGAATTCATCACCGAAAGGAATGTCGTGTCTGACCAGACCACACCCGAGCATCCGCCGATCGGAGAGGCGCAGACAGAGCCTGCCGAATCCGGCTGCCCCATGCACATTCGGCCGCCGGTCGAGGGTGGCGGCAATCAGCAGTGGTGGCCCGAGAAGCTCAATCTGCGCGTGCTCGCCCACAATCCTCAGGTCATCCGCCCCCGTGAACCCGACTTCGACTACGACGCCGCACTCGCCGATCTCGACGTCGAGGCTCTCGTCGCCGACGTCAAGGCCGTGATGACCGATTCGAAGTCGTGGTGGCCGGCCGACTTCGGTCACTACGGGCCGTTCTTCGTCCGGATGTCGTGGCACGCCGCAGGTACCTACCGCGTCGAGGACGGCAGGGGCGGTGCGGGCACCGGTATGCAGCGTTTTGCTCCCCTCAACAGCTGGCCCGACAACGTCAGCCTGGACAAGGCACGCCGCCTGCTGTGGCCGGTCAAGAAGAAGTACGGCAAGTCGCTCTCGTGGGCCGATCTGCTGGTACTCGCGGGCAACGTGGCGCTCGAGGACATGGGCTTCAAGACCGAGGGCTTCGCGTTCGGCCGTGTCGATGAGTGGGAGGCCGATGAGGTGTACTGGGGCGCCGAATCGGTGTGGCTCGGCACCAATCTGCGCTACTCCGGTGAACGCAACCTGGAAAACCCGCTGGGCGCGACGACGATGGGTCTGATCTACGTCAATCCCGAAGGCCCCGAAGGTAATCCGGATTATCTCGCCGCCGCGCAGGACATCCGGGAGACGTTCGGCCGGATGGCGATGAACGACGTGGAAACCGCCGCGCTGATCGTCGGCGGCCATACCTTCGGCAAGGCGCACGGCAACGGCGACGCCGAAGTACTCGGACCCGAACCGGAGGCGTCGCCGCTCGAGCAGATGGGGCTGGGCTGGAAGAACCCGCAGGGCACCGGCCATGGCAACGACACCGTCACCAGTGGCCTGGAGGTCACCTGGACGCACACCCCGACCAAGTGGGACAACAGCTTCCTGGAGATCCTGTACGGAAACGAGTGGGAGCTCACCAAGAGTCCTGCCGGTGCCAATCAGTGGAAGCCGAAGAACAACGGTTGGGCGAACTCCGCCCCGATGGCCCAGGGCGACGGCAAGACGCACCCATCGATGCTCACCACCGATCTCACGATGCGATTCGACCCGGTCTACGGGGAGATCACACGTCGCTGGCTCGATCATCCCGAGGAACTGGCCGACGAGTTCGCCAAGGCCTGGTTCAAACTGCTGCACCGCGACATGGGTCCGGCGATCCGGTATCGCGGACCGCTCGTGCCGGCGCAGACCCACCTGTGGCAGGACAACGTGCCCGCACAGGAGGGTCCGCTGATCTCCGACGCCGACGCCGACAGCCTCAAGGCATCGATTCTGGAGTCGGGTCTCACTGTGGCGCAACTGGTCTCGACCGCGTGGAAGGCGGCTGCCACGTTCCGCGGCAGTGACTACCGCGGCGGTGCCAACGGTGGACGTATCCGCCTGCAACCGCAGCTCGGCTGGGAGTCCAGCGAACCCGACGAGCTCGCGAGCGTGATCAGCACTCTCGAACAGATCCAGCAGACGTTCAACTCCGAGTCCGGCCCCAAGGTGTCCTTCGCCGATCTGGTAGTGCTCGGCGGTGCTGCCGCCATCGAAAAGGCCGCCAAGGACGGTGGATTCGAGGTGACGGTCCCCTTCACGCCGGGACGCACCGACGCCACTCAGGACATGGTGGACGTGGATTCCCACGCGTATCTGGAGCCGCGGTACGACGGATTCCGCAACTACGAGGGCAAGGGCAACGAGTTGCCCGCGGAGTTCAATCTGGTCGACAAGGCGAATCTGCTCACCCTCTCCCCGCCGGAGATGACGGTCCTCGTCGGAGGTCTGCGTGTGTTGGGGGCGAACTATCAGGGTTCGTCGCTCGGGGTGCTGACCGACTCCCCCGGCACTCTCACCAACGACTTCTTCGTCAACATCACGGGGATGGATGTCGAGTGGGCGCCGTCGCCGGCCGACGATGGCACCTACATCGCCACCGATATCGACTCAGGCGAGCAGAAGTGGACGGGCAGCCGGGTGGACCTGGCGTTCGGCGCCAACTCGGATCTGCGGGCACTCGCCGAGGTGTACGCCGAGGACGACTCGAAGGAGAAATTCGTGTCGGACTTCATCGACGCGTGGACCAAGGTGACCGAACTCGATCGGTACGACCTCGACTGATCGACACCCCTCGATCGACACCCATTGATCGACAGCGGAGCGGCGCCCCGGGCCTCACGTCCCGGGGCGCCGTCATCTCAGCGGTCGGTGAGTTTTCGCATGAAGATCACACCTGATCTGATCGAGGATGCCGCCGAATGCCGATGGGCACTCTGCGGGCTATGGAATGCGGACTGAAAAGTGCGGACTGAAGAATTCAGTGACCCGTCAGTCTGGCCCGACCCTGCGCGGAAGGCCACTTCATTTTCTCGCCGGTCCGAGTCGCCGAATGAACGAGGCCGCGCACGAGTGGCAGAGTGAAGAGGATGACGCGTTGGGATTCGACGGCGGCGCCGCGCGGAGCGGACTACGACCGCCGCTGGGAGGCGCTGGCCGCGGCCGGCGAGAACATCCACGGTGAGGCCGACCTCGTCGAAAGCCTGTTGGGCATCGACGGTGGCGGGCGCGTGCTCGATGCGGGATGCGGAACCGGACGTGTGGCGATCGAACTGCATGCGCGCGGTCATGACGTGGTCGGGGTGGACGCCGATCCGTCCATGCTGGCGCGCGCCGCGGCCAAGGAGCCCCGAATCCGTTGGGTTCGGGCAGACCTCGCCGACCTCGACGGGCGCGTGGACGAAACCTTCGACCTCGCGCTGCTCGCCGGCAACGTGATGATCTTCGTCAGCCCGGGCAGCGAACCGGCCGTCGTCGCCCGGTGTGCGGACCGATTGCGACCAGGTGGCCTACTGGTTGCCGGATTCCGTGTGACGGCGCAACGTCTTCCTCTCGTCCGATACGACGAGTGCGCACGATCCGCCGGTCTCGAGTTCGTCGCCAGGTGGTCGACGTGGGATCGCGCGCCGTACACCGGCGGCGATTACGCGGTCTCGGTGCACCAAATGCCGCTCGACGCAGGGGTGTGAGGGCACCGCTTCTCGCGCGGCGGCGACGCCCGGTTGTGACTATGCTGGCGGTTTCCCGACAGAACGGAACACCGTGTCCACCGACTCCACCAGTTCGGCCCCGGGACGCCGATCGCCCGGCCACATCCGATTGACCTCGCACAGCGGCGGACTGGGCGCACCCTCGATCTGTTGGGGTGCCGCCACGGCCGCCGAACGCGGCCCGGTGATCGCCACCACCACCACTCGCGGACACCGCAACGTGGTCGGGACGCACAGCGGTTCCTACAGCGTGTATCGCGCCCTGGCGGTCGCTTCCGGTGCGCTCTCACGCGAGCATCGCGCAGACCTCACCAACACATCGCCGACCGACGTGATCGGACCGCATCCGCAATGGACCGACCCCGAAGCCATCGTCAGTATCGATCCGTGGGGCGCGACCGTTGCCGAGTCGTTTCCCGAACTCCTCGACGCCGGCTACGACATCCGGCCCACCATCGCGGTCACCAAGGCACACGTCATCCTTCCCGAGGTCATCGAAGCCATCGCCAAGGGCAGGCTGGTGCCCGACGGGGAGGTGCTGCTGCCCAGCGGCGCGGCGCTGGTCACCAAGGCTGCGGTGGAGCCGGTCTGGTATCTGCCGGGGGTGGCACAGCGTTTCGGTTGTAGCGAGACCGAACTGCGGCGGGTGCTGTTCGAGGAGACCGGTGGCATGTATCCCGAACTGGTCACCCGTTCCGACCTCGACGTCTTCCTGCCGCCGATCGGCGGCCAAACCGTCTACATCTTCGGTGATCCGCGGGGTCTGGCCGATCCCGACGTGGAACTGACCGCCCGGGTTCACGACGAATGCAACGGCTCGGATGTATTCGGCTCCGACATCTGCACGTGTCGGCCCTACCTCACCCACGCGATCGAGGAATGCATTCTCGGCGCCCAGCGCTCAGGGGTGGGCGTGGTGGCCTACTCGCGCAAGGAAGGTCGCGCCCTGGGCGAGGTCACCAAATTCCTCGTGTACAACGCACGCAAACGCCAGGTGGGCGGCGATACCGCCGACCAGTACTTTGCGCGTACCGAATGCGTTGCGGGAGTGCAGGATATGCGGTTCCAGGAGCTCATGCCCGACGTATTGCACTGGCTCGGCATCACCCGCATCGACCGGCTGGTATCGATGAGCAACATGAAGTACGACGCCATCACGGGATCGGGTATCGAAGTCGGCGAGCGCGTCGACATTCCCGAGTCGCTCATCCCCGCCGACGCCCGCGTCGAGATCGACGCCAAGATGGCCGCCGGGTACTTCACCAGCGGAGCGGTGCCCGGTTCCGATGATCTCCGCAAGACCAAGGGGCGAGGTCTGGTTCCGTGACCAGCGGCCGCACCATCACCGAGACCGCCGACGACCCGGCCACGGTCGAGGGCGCGGTGGCGATGCTGCGTTCCACGTCCACCATCCGGACGCGCGCGGCGGGGCTGCTCGATGATGCACGCAGCGGCCACTCCCGCTGGTTCGGCGTCGATGACGATGCGCTCGACGCAGCTGCCGAGATCGTTGCCGATGTCACCCGCTCGCGGTATCCGACACTCGAGGTGCCGTTCCACAGCCGTTGGCGGCATTTCGAGGTGGGGTCGGTGGACCGGGTGGCGTGGCTGGCCGAACGGGCCGGGCCGCGAACACCGTCCGAGCGCATTCGGATGATGATCGACCTGGCCGTGGTCAGCGTGCTCCTCGACGCGGGTGCCGGCCCCGCTTGGCATTTCGACGAGAACACCACCGGCCGGCGACTCTCGCGATCGGAGGGTTTGGCGGTCGCGAGTCTGCACGCCTTCGCCGATGGCGCCTTCTCCGGTGACGCCGATGATCCGTTCCGCGTGGACGCAGCCGGTCTGCGCGCGTTGAGCGCGGACCGGTTGGCCGCGGCGTTCCAGGTGGATACGCACAACCCGCTCGTCGGACTCGACGGACGAATGCATCTGCTGCACACGCTGGCGGTCGTACTCGCCGACCGGCCCGCGGTGTTCGGGCCCGACGGTCGGCCCGGCTGCCTCGCCGACGCGCTCCTCGACGCCGACCAGACCACCGGTCGAGGCCCCGCCGCGCCGGGCGTCACCGTGCGTGCCCACGACATCCTCACCCTGCTGCTCGAGAATCTCTCATCGATCTGGCCGTCGCCGGCGATGATCGGCGGTCAGCCGCTCGGTGACTGCTGGCATCACGACGCCGTCACCGGCAGCGGCCTCACGGCAGGCTGGATGCCATTTCACAAGCTGTCGCAGTGGCTCACCTACTCGCTGCTCGAGCCGTTCGGTGACGGCGGAGTCACGGTCACCGGTCTCGACGACCTGACCGCACTCCCCGAATACCGCAACGGTGGACTGCTCATCGACACCGGTGTGCTGCAGCCGCTTTCGAGCGGATGGTCGGAGACCGCGTGGCGTGTGGACGACGAGTTCATCGTGGAGTGGCGCGCCCTGACGGTGGCGCTGCTCGACGAGCTCGCACCCGCCGTGTGCGTTCGTCTGGGTCTCGACCCCACCACCACCCCGTTGGCCTGCGTGCTGGAGGGCGGCACCTGGGCGGCGGGCCGGCAACTGGCCGCAGCGCGCGACGGACTGCCGCCACTGCACATCGTCAGCGACGGCACCGTCTTCTGAACGCCCCTGTGCTCACCCGCGAGTTCAACCCGGTAGGAGAAGAAGCGAATCCATGAGCGGCACCGTACATGTCATCGACCATCCGCTGATCGAGCACAAACTCACCCTGATGCGACAGAAGCAGACGTCCACCAATGACTTCCGGCGTCTGCTCAACGAGATCTCCACGCTGATGGCCTATGACGTCCTGGCCGACATCCCGATGCACGAGATCAAGGTGGAGACCCCGATGGAGGTGACCACCGGGCGGGTGATCGACGGCAAGAAGCTGGTGTTCGCTTCCATTTTGCGTGCCGGAACCTCGATCGCCGACGGCATGCTCACCGTCGTGCCGGGCGCGCGGATCGGTCACATCGGGCTCTATCGTGATCCGAAGACCCATATCCCGGTCGAGTACTACTTCAAGATGCCGCACGATCTCGACGAACGTGACGTGGTGGTGGTGGATCCGCTTCTGGCGACGGGACATTCGGCAGTCGCGGCGGTGGACCGGCTCAAGGAGTACGCTCCCCGCTCGATTCGCTTCGTGTGTCTGCTCACGTGCCCGGAGGGACTAAGCGTGCTGCACGAGGCCCATCCCGATGTGCCGGTCTATACCGCGGCGGTGGACCGCGGGCTCAACGACCAGGGATACATCCTGCCCGGACTCGGTGATGCCGGTGATCGCATCTTCGGTACCGAGTGAGAGTCGTTCCGAAGGACTGTGATTCGTCAGAGGTTTCGCGGTTTGCGTCGGTCAGGGCGCCGAGGGGCCGACCGGGTTGTCGTTACCGACGCCAAGATCCCCGGTGAGGTAGTGGCGCACCGTGGGGCCCATGGCGTCGGCGAGTTCGTCGGCGTCGGCCGCGACGATCTCCGGTACCCGCGCCACATATCGCATCATCGCAAGACCCGTCATCTGTGAACCGATGAGCGCACAGCGCAGCGGTGCGCTGTCGCTGCGCACCGCCGCCCCGAGGACCGCGGTGACGATGCCGCGCTGGATGTTCTGGAGCACCTCGGCGACGTCAGGGTTCACCAAGGCCACCCGCAGCATGCCGATCAGATGCTCGCGCACACGTGGTTCCCCGTCCCACAGCGTGACGGCCCGGCGAATGAAATCCGCGCCCGCCCCGGGACCGTCGATAGGCCCGCCCACTGCCGCGGCGACGTCGATCGGCGGTTGCAGGGCGTGGCCGACGAGTTCACGCTTCGTGCCGAAGTAGTGATGGACCAGCGCGGCGTCGACGCCGGCGCGCGCGGCGATGCCGCGGATGGTGGTCCGATCCAGGCCCACCTCGGCCAGCGACTCGCGGGTTGCCGACAAGATCGCCAAGCGATTGTCCGCGTTCGACGGTGCGGGGGGTCGGCCACGCCCCCGTCGCGTCGCACCATGTCCGGTCACACCGCGTCCCTGGATCGACGGGCGAGGGTGAGCATGCGTTCTTCGATGGTCGCCGGAACCGTGTCGATGTCGGCGGACAGCCCGGCGTGGGCAAGGATGGCTCGAATCCGTTCCGGGTCGGTGTCGGCGACGCGAATGGTGCGGCCCGACAACACCACCGGCACATCCGCGGCCCGCAGCGCGGCGAACGCATCGCGCCAGTCCTCGGTGCGCACGAGCGCGGCGCGGGTGGATCCGATGACGTCGTGCTCGGTGCCCTCGGCGACGAGTTCTGCATTCGACATCAGCAACAGCCGGTCGCACTGCTGGGCTTCCTCCATGTAGTGCGTGGTGACCAGCACCCCGACCCCGTCGTCGGCCTGCTGCCGGATGGTGTCCCACAGCCGCGCCCGCGACAGCGCATCGACACCCGAGGTGGGCTCGTCGAGGACGAGCACCGACGGCCGGTGCGCCAGCGCGACGGCGAAGGCGACCGTGCGTTGTGCACCCAACGACAAGTCGCCGACGAGGGTGTGTGCGTCATCGTGCAGGTTCTCCGGAAGCGTGGCGGCGCATCGGTAGGCGCCTGCGCTGAACGCCATGTTCTCGGCGACGGTCAGATCCCGGTACAGGCCGAGGTTCTGCGGTACGTAGCCGAGCCGAGCCCGATGGGCGCGGTCAGGGGCACCGCCGAACAGGTGCACCGAACCCGCGGTGGGTGCCAAGAGACCCAGCAGCATCCTGATCAGGGTCGTCTTGCCCGCACCGTTGGCTCCGAGAAGTCCCACCACCTCGCCGGCACCGATCGTCATGCTGACCGCGTCGACTGCGGTGAAATCACCGAATGTCTTGCTGACCGAACGGGATTCGATGAGGGCATCGTTCATGATCGGCCGCTTCCGTGCGTGGGGGCGGTGTCGCGGCGTCGGATCGAGAGTGCGATCACGATATCCTCCAGGTCGGGATCGACGCACGGCGCGGACACATCGGGTGGCCCGTCCGGCCAATACTCGTGGCGGTCGCGCCCCCGGCGCCACGACCATCCCGGCCGCACCGGGTCCGTGGTGCGGGTGATGACCCCGGTGAAACCGGCACGCACCTCGTCGTAGGAGCCGTGCACCAGCTGACGACCCAGATCGAGAACCAGCAGGTCACCAGCGCGCTCACCCTCGTCGAGATAGGTGGTCGACATGAGGACGGCGCAGCCGGCAGCGGCGGCCTCGGAGACCATGCCCCACAGATCGATGCGGCTGACCGGATCGACGCCGGTACTCGGTTCGTCGAGGATCAGCAGCGTCGGTCGATGAATCATGGCCATCGCCGCACCGAGCTTTCGGCGCATCCCGCCGGACAGGTCCCGTGCCAGACGGTCGGCGGCCACGCCGAGTCCGGCGCGGTCGATCATCTCCTCGCGTCGCTGTCGCAGTGGCTCGCCGGACAGTCCGTAGATTCCGCCGACGAAGTCGAGGTTCTGCCGAACGGTCAGGGCTGCCCAACTACCCGGTCCCGCGGACAGGAAACCGATCTCGTGGCTCGGCGGGATGTCGACGACACCCTCGCGCGGGTCGATCTCGCCGGCGAACACGCGCAGCAATGTCGACTTGCCCGCTCCGTCGCCACCGACCACCGCCGTGATCTGGCCCCGCTCGACATCCAGCGAGATGTCGTCGAGAGCGATCTTGTCGCCGAACCGGACCGTCGCGTCGCGAACGGCGCTCATGACGCGGCGTCCGGGGCGCGGTCGCGGTGATGGCCCGTCGACCCCGGCGCCAGGTCGCGTCGGAAACGCAGGGTGGCGCCCGTGAAAACGACCACTGCCATCGCCGCGAGCACCACCAACGGCAACCAGAGCGTGGAGATCGGTGCGCCGCGGAGCATCACACCCTGCGAGATCATCACGAAATAGGTGAGCGGCAGGATGTAGCTGATCCATCGAATCCCGGCGGCCATGGCGTCGATCGGAAAGATCATGCCCGACAACAGGATCTGCGGGAGCAGGAAGAAGAATGCGGTCTGGATAGCCTGCCCCGTGGTCTGCGAGACGGTGGAGATCAGCACCCCGAGTCCGAGCACCACGAACAGGAACAGTGCGGCGCCGAGCGCGAAGGTGAGCACGTTGCCGTTGAACGGCACACCGAACAGTGCGATGCCGAGCACCGTCACGATGATCATGTCGACGGCGGCCACGAGGAAGTACGGGAGGATCTTGCCGAGAATCACCTGACTCGGCGCGATCGGCATCACCGCCAGTTGCTCCAGAGTGCCGGCCTCACGTTCTCGAACCATGCCGATGCTGGTGATGATGGTGCCGATGAACGTGAGGATCAGACCGATGATCGCGGGCACCATGACCCACGACGTCTTGAGCCCCGGGTTGTAGAGCACCTCGGTGTGCACGCGTGCGCCGAATTTGTTGAGTACCGACACCGCCGACTGCGCGGCGAAGAGATTCGAGCCGTCGACGAGTGCCCGGATCTGTGCGCCGGGTTGGGCACCGGTGACCAGCGCGACGTCGACCTTGTTGTCGCGCAGCAGGTTCTGTGCGTCGGTCGCCGTGTCGGTCGTGGAGTTGACCGTCACATCGAAGTAGTCGGGCAGCCCGGCGGCCACGTGCTGCGCCTGCGGTCCCACCACTGCGGTCTGCACCGAGGAGACGTAGAAGTTGGCCGCGTACCCGAAGATGATCAGCAACAGCAGCGGCAGCACCACCAGCATGGCCAGTGTCCGGCGATCACGAACCAGTTCCCGGAACTCCTTGACGATCATCGCCCGCATGATTCGGAGACTAGTCCCGACGCAGAGCACAGGTCAACACTTGTTGAATTAATTCGGCGGCCTCCGCGGCGCGCTGATGCATCTCCGTCGCGCGATGAACAATGGCGTCATGTCCGTGTGCGACTCGGCGGGGTTCCTCGACCGCCATCAGGTGGCGATCTATCTGTCGGCATTCGTCGGCGGGGGCGCGCTCGGTCTGTTGGTGCCGTCGATCAGCGAACCGGCGGAGTACCTGGTGACGCCAGTGCTCGGCGCGTTGTTGTTCGTGACCTTCCTGCAGGTGCCGATCGCCGAGCTCCCCGCGTCGCTGCGCCATGGCCGATTTCTCGCGGCGGTGCTCCTCACGAACTTCGTCGTGGTGCCACTGGTGGTGGCCGCGCTGCGACCGTTGATGCCGGCGTCGGATCCGATCCGCCTGGGGATCATGCTCGTGTTGTTGTGTCCGTGCATCGACTACGTCATCGTGTTCAGCGGCCTGGCCGGTGCGCGCAGCGATCGCCTGCTGGCGGCAACGCCATTGCTTCTCCTGACGCAGTTCCTGCTGCTGCCGGTCTATCTGCGCATACTCGGCGGCGACAGCATCGCCGCGATCGATCCGATGCCCTTCCTCCGGGCATTCCTCGCCTTGATCGCACTGCCTCTCGTAGCCGCCTGGGCGGTGCAATCCTGGGTGCGGCGCAATCCGGAGCGGGGTGAAACCGTCGGCCGCGCAGAGATCGTCATGGTGCCGCTCATGGCCGGGGTGCTCGCCCTGGTCGCCGCATCTCAGATCCGTAGATTGGATGCGGACCTGCGGCCGTTCGGTGGCGCGCTGGCGTGTTACGTGGTGTTCCTGCTGGTGATGCCCGTACTCGGCACGATGGTCGGCCGATTGTTTCAACTCGACGCGAGATCGATTCGCGCGGTGGCGTTTTCCGGCTCCACCCGCAACTCGCTCGTCGTGCTGCCCCTCGCCCTCGCGCTCCCCGCGGGTGCGGGGATCGCCGCAGCGGCCGTCGTCGCGCAAACGGCCGTCGAACTGATCGGCATGATGATCCTGCTCCGGGTGATCCCGCGCGTCATACCGGTGACGTGACCGACCGGTCCCGACTCACTTGTGCGGAACGTCCGCGCTGAGACCACCGTCCATCACGAACTCGGCGCCCGTGGCGTACGACGATTCGTCGCTGGCCAGGAAGACGACGAACGTCGACACCTCGCTGGAATCGGCGGCGCGCCCCAGCGGAACCTTGACCATGTCCTCGGGGATTCCTTCGGTCATCGGCGTGCGGATGAGTCCCGGATGTATCGAGTTGACCCGCACGTTGTGTGGGGCGAGTTCCAGCGCAACAGATTTCGCGAGCCCGCGCACTCCCCACTTGGAGGCGACGTATCCGTGCGCCCAAGGACTTCCGCGCAACCCCTCCACCGACGAGACGTTGATGATCGATCCCCCGCCTGCATCGATCATCGGATCCGCGACGGCCTGGATTCCGAGGAATGTGCCCGTCAGATTGACGTCGAGAATCTGTTTCCACTTGTCGAGGCGAAACTTCTGCACGGTGGATCCGTTGATGACGCCGGCGTTGTTGACGAGCACGTTGAGGGTGCCGAAATCGTCGACGGCTGTCGCCACCGCGGCCTTCCAATCGTCCGGTGACGTCACATCGAGGTGCACGTAGCGGGCCGATTCCCCGATCTCGTCGGCGAGCGCCTTTCCCTCGTCGTCGAGAATGTCGCCGATCACCACCTTCGCACCCTCGTCCACCAGTGCCCGGGCGTGCGAGGCACCCATCCCGCGTGCACCCCCACTGATCACTGCGACCTTGTTGTCTACACGTCCCATGGCGACACACAGTACCTGCTCGGAGCACAAATGAGAACACGTTCTACCTTGCCGGGTGGGAACGTGTTCTACTGAAGTGGACATTCGTCCGGACACATGTACATAGAGCGCGAGGAGGCGGCATCGACATGGCCATCCGCACAGCCCTGGTGGGTACCGGTAATGCGGGCAAACTCGCCCTCACCCAACTCATCGAGGACTCCCGTTTCGAGCTGGTGGCCGTGGCTGTCTCCGACCCACTGAAGGTGGGCCGGGACGCCGCGGCGCTCGCCGGGACGGACGGCGTGACGGGGATCATCGCGGTCGACGATCTCGATGCCGTGATCGCCGCCCGCCCGGAGTGTGTTGTGTACTGCGCGATGGGAGATACACGCCCGGTCGAGGCCTTCGGCGACATCATGCGATTCGTGGCGGCCGGCATCCACGTCGTCGGGACCGCTCCCGGCGGCCTGCAGTATCCGTGGGGAGTGATGCCCGACAAGGCAATCGCCAAACTCGAAGACGCCGCACGGGCCCATGACGCCAGCGTGTTCATCAGCGGCGTCGACCCCGGCTTCGCCAACGACCTCATCCCGTTCGTGTTCGCCGGCACCTGCCAGCGCATCGAACAGGTGCGGTGCATGGAAATCGCCGACTACGCCACCTACGACGGAGCAACGGTGATGTTCGACGTGATGGGATTCGGCAAACCGCTCGACGAGACCCCCATGCTGTTCCTGCCGGGAGTTCTCGGACTGGCCTGGGGCACCACCATGCAGATCCTGGCTCGCGGACTCGGCATCACCATCGACGAGATCGTCGAACATCACGAAAGTGAGCCGGCACCAGACGCTTTCGAGATCGCCTCCGGTGTCATCGCCGCCGGTACGAGGGCTGCGGTGCGGTTCGAGATCGTCGGGATGGTCGATGGCGCACCAGCGATTGTCGTCGAGCACGTCACGCGGCTGCGCGAGGATCTACGACCGGACTGGCCCCGGCCCGCCCAACCCGGCGGCTGCTATCGCGTCGAGATCACCGGCGAGCCGTCGTATCGGGTCGACATCATGCCGACCAGTGCGAGGGGTGATCACAATCACGCCGCGATCGTCGCGGGAGTCGGCCGAGTGGTCAACGCGATTCCCGCGGTGCTCGCCGCTCCCCCCGGGATCCGGACCACGCTCGATCTCCCCATCGTGACCGGCGCCGGCACGTATACCGCACCCGTCGCGACCGCGTAACGGCGGTGCCCTTCCGGTGGTTGAGCCCTTCGGCTGGGTGAACCCTTCCGCTGGTTGAGCTCTTCCGCTGGTTGAGCTCTTCGGCTGGTTGAGCTCTTCCGCTGGTTGAGCCCTTCCGCTGGTTGAGCTCTTCCGCTGGTTGAGCTCTTCCGCTGGTTGAGCTTGTCGAAACCACTCCTCTCAACCAGCGAAGTGGTTTCGACAAGCTCAACCAGCGAGTGAACGCTCAACCAGCGAAGCGAACGCTCAACCAGCGGGGTGGTTTCGACAAGCTCAACCAGCGAAGTGCACGGCTCAACCAGCGAAGCGAACGCTCAACCAGCGGGGTGGTTTCGACAAGCTCAACCATCGAAGCGAACGGCTCAACCAGCGAAGCGAACGCTCAACCAGCGGGGTGGTTTCGACAAGCTCAACCAGCGAGTGAACGCTCAACCAGCGAAGCGAACGCTCAACCATCGAGTGAACGCTCAACCAGCAGGGTGGACGGCTCAACCAGCGGGGTGGATGGGCTCAACCGGCGGGTGGTGTCGACGGGTAACGTGAACAGACATGAGTGAGCAACAGTGGAAGGCGTTCGAGGTCTCGGTGTCCGACGGTGTCGCCGAGGTGATGCTCACCGGGCCCGGCAAGGGCAATGCGATGGGCCCCGATTTCTGGGACGAACTTCCCGAATTGTTCCGCGGACTCGACGCCGACGACGACGTCCGTGCCGTCGTCCTGCGGGGTTCGGGGAAGAACTTCTCCTACGGCCTGGACCTTCCCGCGATGGCCGGCGAACTCGCGCCCGCACTCGCCGACAACGCGAAGGCCAAGCCACGCACCGCGCTGCTCAACACCATCACCCGAATGCAGAGCGGTCCCAACGCCGTCGCCGACTGCCGCAAGCCGGTCGTCGCGGCAATCAGCGGGTGGTGCATCGGCGGCGGAGTGGACCTGATCGCGGCAGCGGACATCCGCTACGCGAGTTCCGACGCGAAGTTCAGTGTGCGCGAAGCGCGTGTCGCGATCGTCGCAGACATGGGCAGCCTCGCGCGGCTGCCCGCGATCATCGGCGACGGCCACCTGCGTGAACTCGCGCTGACCGGCAAGGACATCGACGCCGCGCGCGCCGAAAAGATCGGACTGGTCAACGACGTGCTGGATTCACCCGAGGACGCTCTCACCGCCGCCCGGGACACCGCGGCCGCGATCGCCGCCAATCCCCCGCTGGTCGTGCAGGGGGTCAAGTCGGTCCTCGATCACACCCGCACGGCGGCCGTGCACGACAACCTGCGATTCGTGGCCGCATGGAATGCGGCGTTCCTGCCCAGTCACGACCTCACCGAGGCCATCACCGCGGCGTTCGAGAAGCGGCAGCCCAAGTTCACCGGGGCGTGAGCGGCGACCGCACCGACGGCTGGCGAATGGTCAGGGCGAAAACCGGAATGGCTCGGTCGGTGCGCTGTTCGTAGAGGTCGAAGTTGGGCCACACCGACCGCAGCGTCTGCCAGGCGGCCGATCTCTGGTCGCCGTCGAGTTCGACAACCTGTACGCCGACGGTTCGGCCGTGGTCGTGCACCTCGGCGGTGGCGGCCGCCCGCAGATTGAACACCCATTGCGGTGTTGTGGGGCCACCGAAGTACGAACCCGCGATCAGCCAACCCGTGTCGGTGGGAACCGCCAGCAACTGCGTCCGGCGCATCACACCGCTGCGCCGACCGGGCACCGCGAGGGTGATATGGGGCAATCCCGCGATGTCGAGCAGGCCGATCCGCTGACCGGTCACGAATTGAATTGCTCTGTCGCACTGGACAATCTGCGGCAGAAACCGGGGCATCCAGGAGATCGATCCGATCCTGACCGCCAGTGGTGTGAGGATACCCATGACTGCCAGTCTGGCATGATCACAACGCCGATGACCTGGCCGTCAACTCCTCGGTCCACAATCGGGTGTTGTTGTGGACACTCATCTGCCGTGCTGCCCGCCGACCCCGATCATCGGTACATGACACACCACCACATCGCCACCGGTCAACCCGTCAACCATGCTGCCGCACAGCGAAACCCAACCGAGGATTCACTACCACCGCACATCGACACCGCCACCCTTCCGTTCACGTCGACCGGCGAACTCCGGCAACGCTGGCGTGCACTGATGGGCCCCCTCGGTTTCGACGAACCGCGGCTCTGGTTCGGTGTCGTCGACGACGACCGACTGGTGCCCCCGCTCTCCTGCTTCACCCTGCCTACCCTGCCCGACCCGGTCGGTGTGGATCGCCTCATGGCCGCGCTGCACGAGATCACCCGAACCGGCTCGCGCCGCTCGGTGGCGATCCTGCTCACCCGGCCCGGATCCGACGGCGTCACCTCACGCGACCTGTGCTGGGCCCAACTCATCGAGGAGGCCGGCGCGCGCCACGGCACCCGGCTACACCCGATCCACCGCGCCAACGACATCGACCTGATCACCCTGCCGAACAGCGTCGACTCGGTCGCCTGAACGGGTAGTTTCGTGGCCAGGAGGCCACATGTCCGCACCCGATGCACCCACGGGCCGTCGTCTGATCATCGACGGCGGGCAAACGGGTACCCGTGTTCGCCTCATCATCGACGGCCACATCACCGAGCACGAAGCCGCCCCGGTGCGCACCGATCATCCGGTGGTCGAACAGATCGCCGATGTCGCGCGCGCCGCCCTCGCCGACCACCCGGACACCACGACGGTGCTCGCGGCCGGGGTTTCGGGGTTGACACCGGAACACAGTCGCCCAGGCGACCTGCTCCGCATGACCGCCACGATGGGCGTGAGCGAGGTCCGACTCGCACACGACTCGGTGTCGGCCTACCTCGGCGCCAACGGACTCGCATTCGGTGTGACGGCCGCCGTCGGCACCGGGGTGGTCACGCTCGGCGTGGGTCCGGCGGGCACGGCCCGTGTCGATGGCTGGGGACACATCGTCGGCGATGCGGGCAGCGCGTATTGGATGGGGAGGGCCGGGATCGACGCAGCGTTGCGCGCGTTCGACGGACGCGGCCAGGCCACCGGACTGTGCGAGGCCGCCGTCGTCGAATTCGGGCCGCTCCCCGAGATCTATATGAAGCTGCAGGCCGATGCCGGCCGGGTGCGCCGTATCGCGGGGTTCGCCCGCACCGTCGGCCGGCTCGCGCAGGATGGCGACGACGTCGCGGTCACGATCATCCGGGCTGCGGCCACCGAACTGACCGCTGCGGTGCGGGCCGCCCTCGATCGCAGCGGACGACAGCCGGGGGCACCCGCAAGGATCAGCTGGATGGGTGCGGTGCTGACCAACAATTCTCTGCTTCGTGCCGAATTCATCAGCGGCGTGCACTCATTGGGCCCCGGCGTGGAGGTGGGGCCACCGCGGGGTTCCTCACTCGACGGGGTGAATCGACTGCTCGATCTACCGCACGATCATCCGCTGTGGGATGAGGTCTCCGCGGCCACCTGATCCCAGGCGTACGGTCAGCGGTCGGGCGTGTAGGTCGGCGGGTTCTGTGACAGATCCACCGAACCGTTCATGAAATCGGAATCGGTGGCGACGCTCGGACCCGACGAGGGCGAGGCGTAGGTCGCCGACCAGTTCACCTGACCGAGGACGTCGACCTTGTTGGGATCGTCGTACCCGATGCTGTAGCGCAGGTCGGACAGATCGGTGGGCTTGGTCCATCGGACGCTGCCCGGCACCGCAGTGCGGTAGAGATCCTGTCCGCAGCCGGGCCGGTCGGTGGAGGCGTCATCGCTGGTCGAGGTGGCGCAATTGGCGAGGTACGCGTCGACGGCCTTGTTGACCGCCGATTTGCCCTGCGTACTCAGGTCGGCCTTCACCGATGACGACACGTAGTAGTCGCCACCGAGCGGAAACTCTTTGTCGTCGTCGGTGGTCGCGGTGAAGTTCGGGTTGCCCGATCCCCACAGCAGCGGTCCGGGAAACACGTAGACCTTGGTGTCGTTGCTGATGTCCACCCCGAACAGGGTCAGCTTGGGCACCTTGATGTTGCTGACGTCGACCGACAGCACGCCGTTGTCCACGGTCCACTTGCCGTCGGACTTGGTCAGGCGGTAGTCGACGTCGGCGTTGCGGTCGCCGAACTTGTAGGTGGCCTTCACGGTGGCGCTCGAACCGAAGTTGTTGGTGGGCTCGCTCACCGTGATGGCCGTGATCTTGGCGATCTCCTGCTGCTTGCGCAGGATGTCGTCGGTGAGCAGCTTCTCCGACGGCGGTGTGCGCACCACCCCGAGAACCTTCTTGGCGTCTGAGTTGGCGAGACCGTCGAGGTAGGTCTGGACAGCCCCGTTCGGCGACGAGCCCGGTCCCTTGTCGCGGGTGAGGACGACGACCAGCGCGATCACCAGCAACACGACGAGAACCAGTGCGCCGCCGGTCAACCACAGGAACAGTGCGCGGTTGCTCTTCTTCGGCGGGGTGGGCGGTGCCCCACCGCCGGGTCCCCAGGCGGCCTGAGGTTGTTGCCCGTATCCGGGGTAGGGCGCCTGCCCGGCGTGCGGATGGCCCTGTCCGTACGGAGCCTGGACAGGTACTCCGTACTGACCGGCGGTCGGCGCCACCTGGGTCGGCTGGTAGGGCTCACCCGGCGTATTCGGGTAACTCAACGGACTCCACCTCTTCGCGGTCATCGCGACCCCCCGGGTCGCAGGATCGCCCAACCTTAACGGACGTTGAGACAGCATTCCGCCCCGGGCCCGTCCACGGGTCCAAAACTATTCGAGCAGATGACAACCCGCGTGATGGGGAGTCTGGTTACGCCCCGTCGGTCGCCGACTCCGAGGATGCGGGAACGTCGTGTCCGACGCTCTCCGTCAGGGTGGCGGCCAGCAGCCGCGCGAACTCGGCGGGATCCTCGAGTTCGCCGCCCTCGGCGATGAGCGCCATGCCGTAGATCAGTTTGGCGGTCGCCTCGAGCGCGTGGTGATCGTCCGACGCGGAGAACGCGGTGTTCAACCCCGCGACGAGGGGGTGGTCGGCGTTGAGTTCGAGCACGCGCTTGCTCTTGGGCACGTCTTGGCCCGACGCGCGGTAGAGGCGTTCGAGTTGCGGCGACATCGAGTAGGTGTCTCCCACCAGACATGCCGGCGATTCGGTGAGGCGATGCGACAGACGCGCTTCGCTGACGTCGGAGCCCAGTGTCTCGCCCAGCCAGCCCAGCAACCCGGCAAAGTCGTCGCCGCGCTCGTCGGCGGTGTCCTTCTTCTCCGCGTCACCGTCAAGGTTGTCGAGGTCCACCTCACCCTTGGCGATCGACTGGAACGGTGTGCCCTCGAACTCGATCCCGCCACTGACCCACATCTCGTCCACCGGATCGCTGAGGAACAGCACCTCGATGTTCTTGGCCCTGAATGCCTCCATGTGGGGCGAGTTCTCGATCTGCTGACGCGACTCTCCGGTGAGGTAGTAGATCGCCTTCTGACCGTCTCGCATGCGTCCCACGTAGTCGGCGACAGACACCAGATCGTCGGAGCCGTAGCTTGATTCGAATGCCGACGCCTTGAGAACCGCATCACGGTTGTCGAAGTCGTTGACCAGACCCTCCTTGAACACGCGACCGAAGTTCTGCCAGAACGTGCGGTAGTCCTCGGCGCGCGATGCCCGCATCTCGCTGATGGTCGAGATGACCTTCTTGGTCAGGCGACGTCGGATGGCTCGGATCTGGCGGTCCTGCTGCAAGATCTCGCGCGACACGTTGAGGGACAGATCCGCGGCGTCGACCACACCCTTGACGAAGCGCAGGTACTCGGGGATGAGTTCCTCACAGTCGTCCATGATGAAGACGCGCTTGACGTAGAGCTGCACCCCACCGACCCGCTCCCGCATGAACAGATCGAACGGCGCCTGAGACGGAATGAACAGCAGCGCTTGGTATTCGAAGGTGCCCTCGGCCTTGAGCGTGATGATTTCGAGCGGATCATCCCAGGCGTGGGCGACGTGCCGGTAGAACTCCTTGTACTCCTCGTCGGACACATCATCACGCGATCGTGCCCACAGCGCCTTCATGGAGTTGATGGTCTCGGTCTCGACCGTGGTGGTGGTTTGGGGTTCCTCGCCCTCGTTCTCGGGCTCGGCGGTGGTGGTCTTCTCCACATCCATCCGGATGGGCCAGCCGATGAAGTCGGAATACCGCTTGACCAGGGCACGCAGCTTGGTGGTGTCGGTGTAGTCGTACAGGTGGTTCTCGGTGTCGACCGGTTTGAGGTACAGGGTGACCGCGGTGCCCTGGGGCGCATCGGCCACCTCGGTGATGGTGTAGGTGCCGTCGCCGGTGGACTCCCATCGGGTGCCGGTCTGTTCGCCCGCCTTACGCGTCACCAGAACGACCTTGTCGGCAACCATGAACGTGGAGTAGAACCCGATCCCGAACTGGCCGATCAGTTCCTCGGTGCTCGTCGCGTCGGTCGCCTGGGCGAGCTTGGCGCGCAGTTCGGCGGTACCCGACCGCGCCAAGGTGCCGATCAGGTCGACCACATCGTCGTGTGACATGCCGATGCCGTTGTCGCGCACGGTCAACGTGCGCTGCGGCGCATCTCCCTCACCGGCGTCGGGTTCGAGGGTGATGTGCAGATCGGAGGTGTCGACGTCGAGATCCTTGTCGACGAGCGACTCCAGCCGCAGCTTGTCGAGTGCGTCGGAGGCATTCGAGATCAGTTCCCGCAGAAAACTGTCCTTGTCCGAATACACCGAATGCACCAGGAGGTCCAGCAGTTGCCGGGTTTCGGCCTGGAATTCACGGGTTTCAGTGTTGGTGCTCATCTCTTCGACCTCCGACGTGCCGTACGTGGCGTCCACATGATCCACGTGCCGCGGACGACCGTGCCCGGCGCCGCAGAACGCTCGCGCGATTCTACCGAGATGGCACGCAGTACCCTGAAACTGGGTGTCCGGGTTTCACCGATGCGAATGCCGGATACACCTGTGCTCTTGACCGCTACGGAAGCATGAGGATGTCGGCGCCTCGGATCATGTGTGTACACGCCCATCCCGACGACGAGTCGTTGTGGACGGGCGGTGCCATCGCGCGGAACGTCGAGCATGGCGGCGAAGTCACCGTAGTCACCGCGACATGGGCACCAGGCACATCGCGGCACGGCGAACTTCGCAACGCGCTGGCCGAACTCGGCGTCACCACCGAGCCGATCATGCTCGGGTTCGCCGATGACGGTGTGCCGGAGTCGGCGCCCGGCCGGCCACGGTTCTGCGACGTGCCCTTCGACGGACAGGTCCGCACGCTCGTCGGCCACATCCGCAAGTTGCGCCCCGAGATCATCATCACCTACGACCCGGTCGGCATCTACGGCCACCGCGACCACGTGCATGCGAGCCGGCTGGCGTGCGTCGCGGCCGACGCGGCCGCCGTGCCCATGCTGCATCGCAGCACCGGGCCGGCGTGGCGGGTGCGGTCGGTGTACATGGCGACGATCGCCGAATGGATGATCGAAGAGGTGGTCGACGACTTCTTCCCCACCATCTCGCGATACGCCCTCCCCGGCACCCCGGCGTCGGCCATCGACCTCGAACTCGATGTCTCGGCGTGGGTGAAGCAGAAGGCGGCAGCCATCTCGTCGCATCGCTCAGAGGTGGAACGCAGCTACATGATCTCCAAACTGATGTCACTGCCCCAGGAACGACGTGACCGATTGCTGGGCACCGAGTACTACTTGCGGCGCGACCTCGTTCGCGGCGGGTGTGAACTCTAGGACGACCCGGGTAGGACTCTAGGACGTGCCCAGCGGCCGGATCACCGAACGCAGACCGCTGGCCCGGTGCACCCGCCGCTGCACCGCCTCACGCAGCACCTCGGGGGTGCCGACGATCCGCACCCGCGTGCGGGCGCGGGTGATCGCGGTGTACAGCAATTCCCGGGTGAGCAGTTCCGATCCGCCCGGCGGGAGCACCACGGTGACGGTGTCGAACTGGCTTCCCTGGCTGCGATGAATGGTCATCGCATAGGCGGGCATCGTGTCGGCCAGGCGTGCCGGAGCGATCAGTCGTTCCTCACTGCCACGCCGGAAGGCGACAGCGGTGGGGCTCGCCGACCCGGCCGTGCCCGACCCCGCGGGCAGCGCGATGACCACCCCGCAATCGCCGTTGAACGTGGCGGTCTGCCGGTCGTTGGCGGTCACCAGGATCGGTTGCCCGGGTATCGAGGTGGCGGCATCGAGCAGAATCCGCGGATGACCGGGCAGCGCCGACAGCCAGTCCGCGATGCGTGACTGCCACCCGCGGACCCCCCAGGAACCGTCGCGGTGGGCGCACAGCACCCGGTGGGCGTCGAGTGCGCCGAGTGCGCCGTGCACATCCCCGTCGACAGCGGCCGCATGCAACCGCCGGCCCCACGCAACGATGTCGTCGTGTACCGCGCCCAAGGAATCCGGCGCGATCAGCTTCACGTCGTGCAGCGTCGGGGACGTCACCAGGTCGAGCACCGTGTCGGCATCACCGGCGTTGACGGCGTCGGCGACCCGCGCGATCTGACTGCCGAACCGAAACCCGTGGCGCAGTGTCACCACACCGTCGCGCAGCCGCAGTCGTTCGTCGTCGGTGAGGCCCGCGTCGCCGGCGAGTGCTGCGATGGCCGGCTCGATCCCGCCGACGGCCGGGATCTGCGCCGGATCGCGTTCCACCAGATCGGCGAGCACGGCGCCGGCCTCGACGGACGCCAGCTGGTGGGGATCGCCCACCAGGATGAGACGCGCATCATCGCGGATGGCATCGAGAAGCCGGCTCATCGCCGTCATCGACAGCATCGACGTCTCATCCACGACAACCACATCGTGCGGCAGCTTGTTGCCTCGTCCGTAGTGCGGCGTCGATCCGGGACGCCACCCGAGCAGGCTGTGCACGGTGACCGCGTGCACCGTGCCGGGCAGCGACCCATCGTTGTCGACGGACGCCTGCAGCTGGGCGGCCGCCCGGCCGGTGGGCGCGCACATCCCGATGCGTGTTCGGCCTCCGGCGAGCAGATCGAGCACCGCGAGAATCCTTGCGACGGTGTAGGTTTTGCCGGTTCCGGGACCGCCGGCGAGGATCGAGGTCCACCGGATCGCCGCGAGCCGGGCGGCCACCCGCTGGCGGGGGGCCACGTCGCCACCGACGAACACCTCCGCGATGGCGACGTCGAGCCGGTCGTCGTCGACGATGGGTGCTCGCTCCGCTCGCCGCGACAGGGCGGTGCGGATGGCCTGCTCCTGCCGGAAGTACTTCTGCAGGTAGAGCAGTGGACCGTCGTCGGATTCCATCAGCACCAACGGTCGAAGCGGCGCGCCCGGTGCCCCGATGACCAGCGGACAGTCCCGCAGTTCGGCGACGATATCGGCCGCCGACGGTAGCCGTACCGGTCCGGGGGTGGCGGCCGCGGCGACGTCGGAGACTGTCCCCAGCGCCAGGCACGTGGAGCCGAGGCGCACCGCGCGGACCGCGAGCGCGGTGGCCGCCAATGCGGCATCACCCACCGGCGCGCCGCACATGGTGACGAGTCGCTGCGTCACATGCACGTCGGCGGCGGCGAGAACACCGAGCGCGTTGAGGTCGTCGAGCACAGCCGGTGCGCGCCGAACCCGCTGCGCATCGTTGTGCGACCGCAGCCCCTCAGCATTGCCGTTGCCGGGCGCGGGGGTGGACGTCGTGTCGACGCTCATGGCGAAACCTCCGTCATCGGTTCACCGGGATCAACCGGCGCGCCGGATGCCACACCGGCGAGCAGATCCGAGAGCGCCACGACCAGCTCCGGGGGAATCCGCCACTCGAACACACCACAGCCGGGTGGTGTCGACGGCCCGATCATCGCCCGCACGAAGTGGTATTGAACCGGGCCAAGGTGCCTGTCGGGTCGGTATCCGGGTTGCCGCCATCGCAGATAACGATGCAGGGCAACCGAATACAGCAACGCCTGCAACGGATAATGGGAGCGGATCATCTCCTCGGCCATCGCCGCGGCCGAGAAGTCGGTGGCGCGCAGCGGTCCGGGACGCAGTCGATTCGTCTTGTAGTCGACGATCACGAATCGGCCGTCGGACGTACGCAGCACCGAGTCGATGCTGCCGGTCAGATAGCCGCGCAACGTGCGTGCGGGAAGGTCGGCGAGAACCGCGGCATAGTCGCGGAGTCGATCATCGGCAGGGAGATGGGTATCCATCACAGCGGCGATGTCGGTGAGAGTGGCGACCCGCCCGGCGTGCCCGGCGGCACCGAGAGGCAGCTCGAATTCCAGCTCGGCCAGCCTGTTTCGGGGCTTCACCCCCCAGAGGTCGCCGAAACCGATGGGCGTGGTCAGTACCCCGATGAGCGCGGTGGCCAGGCGGTCGACATCCACGTCGGCGGCGTGTCGCGCCGCCGATACGCGACACAGGTCGCCGACATGCGTGGCCCGGTCCGGTTGTGCGGTGTCGACGTATTCCAGCACCTCGTGCACCAGGGTGCCGAAGGCGGCACCGAACGGCATACCGTTCATCAACGACGCGTCCGGCACGTCCTCGCTGGTTGCGGAGCCACCCGGCTCGTCAGGAGGCTGCGGCGCCTCGGCCGGTTCGTCGTCGAGGACCTCGCGGCCACCCGGGTCGGCTTCGGGTTCGCTACCCGTCTCCACCACCGGGTGGGCGTGTCCGGCACCGGCGATGAGCGCCGAGTACGACGTGCGTCGCCACTGCTGATCGATGGTGCGGTCGAATCGCGCCACGTCCAACGCCGGTCGCGGCCCGTCGCCGTCACCGGGTTGCCAGATACAGGAGGCCCCGCGACCTGCGCGTTCGATCGCGATCGACGCCGATCCCGCGGCCAACCGGTTCAGGCGCGCACCCAGCGTGTCGGCGTCGGGCACTGGCGCCGACTCCGCCACCGCCCCTGCATGACCGGGGTCGCGCCCGAACAGAAGCCGGTGCAGTGGACCTCGGGCGGTGTTGTGCGATGGCGCCCACCAGGTGACCACCGCCGACGCGGCTCGGGTCAGCGCGACGTAGAGCAGTCGCAGGTCTTCGCCCGCATCGTCGGACTTCGATCTCGCCCAACGATCGGGACGTCCGGGGGTTCCCTTGCCACCCACGTCGAGATGCCGGGTCTCGTCGTCGTCGTGGTAGCGGAAGGTCTCCCGGTCGAAGGCGCCGAGGGTGTCCCAGGCGAACGGCACGTACACCACGGGAAACTCGAGTCCCTTGCTGGCATGGACGGTCATGATCTGCACCACGTGGGTGTCGCGGTCCAGGCGCCGGGTCTGGTCGTCCCTACTGTGCCAGCGTGATTCGTCGTCGATACGGTCGGACAGCCAGGTGGTCAGGGCCGAGATCCCGCAGTCGGTCTCCACCACGTACCGGTTGGCCAGCGACGACACCTGCAACAGATCGGTGAGGGCGCGCTCGCCGTCGACGGTGCCCAGCACTCGGGGGGCCACGTCGCACCGGGCGAGTAGACGTTGGGTGAGCGCAGCGAAGCCGCCCTCGGTGAGTACGCGACCGAGTTCGACGCAGAACGCGGACAGCTCAGCGAGACCCTCGTCCCCGGCATCGGCGAGTCGGGTGGGGCTCCAACCGATCAGCGGTGTCAGCGCGGCCAGACGCACCCGGTCTGCACGGGCGGGTTGCTCCACCGCCCGCAACACCCACAGCCAATGCTGCGCGCCGACGGTGCGGAACACGCTGGTGCCGGTACCGATCACCGACGCGATGCCGCGAGCGGCAAGGGCGCGCTGCAGCGGGGCGATCGTTGGGTTGGTGCGGACCAGCACCGCGACGTCACCGGGATGTATGGCTCGCGGCCCCGAACCGTCGTCGATGCGGGCATCGGAGGTGAGCAGGCGGGCGATGTCGGCGGCCACATCGTCGATGACACGCTCGCGCACCGCCCCGACTCCAGGCAATGGCTGGCTGCGGTTCGGGAAATCATCGACGGTGAAGGCCCGCAACCGAAGTGCGGGCGTACCGGTGAGCCGGCTGCCCGGACGTGCCGCGGACACGGGACGCACCGTGATTGCCGGATCACCCAGGCTGGCGCCGCCGTACACACGGCCGAGCGCGTCGACCAGGTCACCGTCGGTGCGCCAATTGGTGTCCAGCGCCAGCCGCTGATCGGCGGACCGGACCGCCGCGAGATAGCTGCGCACCTCGGCACCGCGGAAGGCGTAGATGGATTGTTTGGGATCACCGACGAGCACCAGACGCCGATGCCCGTGAAAGCAGCGACGCAGGATCTCCCACTGGAACGGGTCGGTGTCCTGGAACTCGTCGACCAGCACCAACTGGAACACCGACCGGATACGTTGCGCGGCACGCTCACCCACCATCGGGTCGGTGAGGATGCGGTACAGGATCGTCTGCAGGTCGTCGTAGGTGCGCAGGCGGGCGGTGCGCTTGCGGGTGTCCACGATGTCCCGGACCCTGCGGCAGAACCGCACCCGTCGGTCGGCGACGGTGGGCTGATGATCGGACCCGCGCGGCGTCGCCGGCTCCGGGGACAACACCAACCCCGTGTTGCGGACGGCGTCGGTGGCGATCTCGGTGGCCACCTTCAGTGAGAACGGGGGCTCGTCGGCATCGCCGGCGAACCCGGCGAGAAACAGGTCGCGGGCAACCTCCGCGACGAGATCATCGGTGTTCTCGACGATGTCGTAGACCATCTCACGTTCTCCGAGGAAGCCCAGCGCCTCGAGCATGCGGTTGCAGAACGTGTGGGTGGTGGCGATGGTGGATGCGTCGAAATCCGATAGTGCCCGGATGAGTCGTTCGCGGCGCACACCGACGTCGACGCTGCTACCCGAACGCAACCACGCCACGAGCGGATCGGGGTCCGGTTCGGCACAGTGTGCCGGATCGAGCGCAACCACCAACGCGCCGAGCCGATCTCGCATCCGTTCGCGCAGTTCGGCTGTCGCCGACCGACTGAAGGTGACCAGCAGCAGATCCCCGATCGGCACACCGTCCGCGACGTGCCGCGCGGCCACCCCGACGATCGCGTACGTCTTTCCGGTGCCCGCGCTCGCCTCGAGCACGGTGGTGCCCGCGGGTACTCCCTCAGCCAGGTGGAACGTTCCCTGTGCGTTCATGACAGCGTCTCGTGTCCGAGGAGGGGTTCCCAGAGCAGCCGGGCCAGACCGCAGAAGAGCGGTTCACCGGGTGCCGACGGCAGTGGCGGCCACTCTCCGTCGCCGTCGGACGGGGTGGGTACCGCGAGGATGTCGTCAAACGTTGTCGGCTCGGTGACATCGCCGCCGTAGACCAACCGGTGGTACGGATCCTGCGCATCGCCGAACCTGCCCTCGAAGGTGCGGCGCGCGATGTGCAGGGCCGTGTCGTCGGAGGCTCTCCGCGCCCGCCGGGCCGCGTAGTCGGCGCCGGACCCCAGCGGCAGCGGGAGCGGTGTGCACAGTCCGCGATCACGCAGACGCACGAGATCGTAGATCAGTGATGCCGCGTCGGCGGGCGCCACCAGAAGCGATTGCGCCACGCCCGCATGACCTTCGCGCCCGAACACCCGCGCCGAGATCACCTCATCTGGCGTCTCGTGTGCCGCACTGAGGGCGAGGACTTTCAGCCAACCCTGCAGGCGATGTTTGGGAGCGAGCCTCGAATAGCTCGCCGCGATGATCGTCGGGCCGGCGCGACCGGCGAACACGTCGGGAATACTGCCCGACAGACGACGTCCGTCCGGCAACTCGATCACCACGTCGTGCGTCGACGGGTCCCCGACGCGATGCGGGGCCACCGCGTCATACACGGTGCCTGCGGCGTCGGCGATCGTCCTCAGGGCGCGCTGGCCGAACTCGAACGGCGGTAGATTGCCGCGCCGCAGTTCGGCGGCCCGGCACGTCGCGAGATCGTCGCCGGCGAGCATGCGTCGCAGGAATCGGTCTCCCACCTCCCACTTGTCGAGGTTGTCGAGGTCGACGTCGAGTTCGTCGTCATGCTGCCTGTCCTCACCGGGGATGCGGGCACCGAGTCGCTGCCGCACGAAACCCTCGACCGGCCCGACGAGAAAGGCTGTCAGTGTGGCCAGGTCGATGTCCTCGGCGCCGGTGCGCGACACCCGCACCCGGCCGATCGGCTGCGGGCTCACCGTGTCTGATTCCAGAGCTCTTGCCCCGGAAAGCAATTCGGCGTCGAAGCTGAACGGTCCGGAGGTGGTACCGACCGCGCCCGGTTCGAAATTGCGTCGGTCGAAAGCGTGCAGGGTGTGATCGGTCACGATGACCGACGTGTCGGCGGCACCGCACAGCACCGCAGCGGTCTCGGCCAGTTCGCTGACCACGACCGCAGGCGGAATCCGATTGCCACTCACCGGGTCCGCGCCGCTGTAGAACACCAGCAGGTGATCGCGTGCAGCACCGATGGCATCGAGGAAGAGCTGACGATCCTCGTCGCGTGGATTGCGTTCGCCGACCAGCGGAACCCGCCCCAGGACGTCATCGCCGTCGGTCCGCTGCGCCCGCGGATAGGCGTCGGCATCCAATCCGAGAATCACGATGGCCCGGTGGGGCACCGACCGCATGGGCACCATGGTGCACACGGTCAGTTCGCCGGTCCGGAAGTTCGCTCGGGTGGGACGTCCCGCGATCAACCCGGCGACCAGGTCGCGGATGTCGGCCAGGCGCAGTGCGATGCTCTCGCCGCCAGGTGCCTCGGTGACGTCGTCGAGTGCCTCGGTGACATCGTCGAGTGCCTCGGTGACAATCCGAATAGCCTGCGCCCGTTGCCATTCGTCGGCTCGCTCGGCTGCGGTGAGCCGGTCGACAATGCCGACGAGCCGATCGGTCCACACCGACTGCGATGCCTGCTTCTCCAGCGCTTCCAGAATGTCGGCGAGGCGGTCGAGGAACTCCGCGAACCGGCCGACGAGATCGATCTCGGTGCTCTCCACACCCGCCAGCGGCAGGGCCGTGCCCAGCCACTCGCCGTCGGTTTCCTCGGCGACCGCACCGAGCGCCACACGGTCGAGACCGGTGGCGAACGTGCCCTGCGGGAAGCCACCGAGACCAAAGCGCGCCCGGTCGGCGCGGCCCAGACCCCAACGGACATTGCTGTGCGCGAGCCAGTCCCGGATCATCTCGAGGTCGTCGTCATCGAATCCGAATCTGGCCGCCACCGGCGGGCGCGACGCGAGATCGGCGACGTCGGAGGCGGTGACCCGGCCGGCGGCGAGTTCGACCACGCACGCGACGGCGTCGAGAACCGGGTTGATCTGCCGCGGACCACGATCGGCGAGACGCACCCGCAGATCGAACGCCGGGTGCCCGAGCCCCGGCTGACCGAACGCGCCGCGGATGAGTGGCGCGAAGGTCTCCACATCCGGGCACATCACGAGGACGTCGCGGGGCGTGAGCGTCTCATCGTCGGCGAACAGATGCAGCAGCCGGTCGCGCAGCACCTCGACCTGCCGCTCGGGACCGTGACAGGCGTGGATCTCCAAGGACGAGTCGGCGTCGGCGACGCCGCCTCGCAGGTTGTCCTCGCGCAGACCCTGTTGCAGGGCCTGCAGCAACGTGGCGGGTTCGGTGCCGCCATCCGCAGCCTGATGGTGGACGTCGATGTCGACGATCGGCGCCACGCGTTGCTGCAACTCCTGCACGTCACGGGAGAGACTCGCCAGCAGCGGATGTGTCAGCCGGGGTCCGGGACGGTCGGCACGCCGAGGACCACCGAGGGGTCCGGCCGCGGACACCGCTCCCCACAGGGCGGGCCCCGGATGGGGAACGAACAGGTGCACGTCGCGGTGTACCGCAAGCGCTGCGGCGACGGCGCGGAAGGATTCGGTGATTCGGGTGGGACCGAACACGGACAGCCTTTCGGGCAGGTCGACGCCCCCGGGTTCATCGCGCAGACTCGCGCACACCGTGTCGAGGTCGAGTGCGGGGTGGCGCACCGGGACCCTTTCGGCCAGTGTCCGCCAGAGCCACGGCTGCCACGCCATGTCGTCGGGTAGGCCGAGGCCGGTGCCGTCGGTGTCGTCGCCCGCGGCCCAGCCGATCAGCATCGCGGGCCGCTGACGCCCGTATCGCTCGAAGAGGTCGGCAAGGTGGCGGGCGGTGGCATACCGCCTGCCCGTCCGCATGCCCATCTCGTTGCGGGACACCGCGGTGTCGTCGGTCGCCGTCGCCCCGATATGGCGCGCGATGATCTCGAGGCGCCGGTCGTCGACGTGATCGTCGATCACCGCGAGCAATGGCCAGACCAGTGATGCGGCCTCCCAGGGATCATGCGCTCGGCCCCCCGGACCAGCCGCGGACCTCTCGGCCCCGGACGCCCGATCCCGCACCGCGGCAACCACCGTGTCGGTCAATGTCGCCGGTGACGAGAAGTCGATGTTCGCCGCAATCCCATCGGCCATGTCGTGACGCGAGCCCACCCCTCCCCCGGCCCGCTCACCGCACCCGAGGCGTCGCGCAAGGTGCTGCTGCAACCACCGTTCCACGCCACGCGCGGGAACGGCGACGATCTCGGCACACATCGGATCGGAGAGCGGCTCGGCCAGCACATCTGCGAGCGCGTCGGCGAGCGTGTCGGAACGTTCGGCCCGATGCAGGAACAGCACATCTCTCCGTTCGGTCGAAAACGATGCCGGCTGCCGGTCAGCCGGGCCGGTGGAAGGAAACGGGCGGCACGAGGTGGCGCTCGAGCACCGTGCGGCGATCCTCGCCGATCGGGGTCGGACGATTCGTCTGCGAATCGACCAAGATCATCGTGGTCTCCGCGATGGCGCAGGTCCGCTCCGCGGAGTCGACACACGTGGCCGCGACGACGAACGACGACGTGCCCAGCCGGCTCACCCCGACACGCACGCGCACCGGGTCCCGGGTGGTCTCGATCATGGCGCGGAACTCGATGTCCTGGCGGGCCAACAGAATCGGCAGGCGACGGCCGTCCCCGAACCACTGCGTGAACGCCCGCACCCTGCCCTCCTCGAACAACCGGGCGTATTGCACATTGTTGACGTGGCCGTTGATGTCCATGTCCGCCCAACGGAGTTGAACCAAGATCTCGGTGGGGCCAGACTCGGTGGGGCCAGACTCGGTGGACCCAGAAACGGCGGGCACGTTCTCATCGGACACGGTGGCAGCCTATCCCCCGGTCCCGACACGACACGCGTGGCGCCGAATACGCCCGGTCGCAGGCAGCGAAACGTAGACTCACCCGGGAAAAGTATGGGGGATCAGTGATCGTAGAGACTCGGCGGATGCGGCTTCGGCCGGTGGATCTGCGCGACGTCGACGATCTTGTGTACCTCGACAGCGACCCGGCGGTGATGCGGTTCGTCAACGGCGGTGAGCCCACTCCACCATCCGAGATCGCCGAGTGGGTGGTTCCCCGCGCGCAGAGCGAGCTGCGCACCGGCCGGGGCGGTATGTGGGTGGCCATCGACCAGCGATACCAGGCCTTTCTGGGCTGGGTGGCGTTACGGGCACCGCGTCACAGTCACCGGCCCGAGATGGAACTGAGTTACCGGCTGCGACGCGAGACCTGGGGGCGCGGTCTGGCCACCGAGGCAGCGCGCGCCGTCCTCACTCTCGCCTTCGAGGATCTGAACGCCGAGCGTGTGTTCGCGAGTACCACGATCGCCAACACCGCGTCGCGTCGCGTCATGGAGAAGCTCGACATGCGCGCGTCCTCGCCTGCTACTGCGATGAGGGGCGTCGACGTCGAACTCGAATACGAGTTGCTCCGGGCCAATTGGAACTCGGTGGCGTTGCGGTGGTATCCGCAGCGGTCGCGCCCGGCCGATCTGACCGCCTGACCCGACCGCCCGACACCGGCCCGGCGCACGTGTCGACGACGTCCGACTGCCGCATTTCGGGCATCGGTGGGCCATGCCGAAGCTCACCGCGACCTATGGTCGAACATTGACTACGGTAGGCGGTGTGCGCGTTTGCGCCGCCCGAATGTAATGAGGAGAGGTTTCCGGATGAGCAGCCCCGCTCCGACAACGCCCGCCCGGCCGCACGTCGTGATCATCGGCTCGGGGTTCGGCGGACTGTTCGCCGCACAGCGCCTGGCCAAGACACCGGTCGACATCACGCTGATCGCGCGAACCACCCATCACCTGTTCCAGCCGATGCTCTATCAGGTCGCGACGGGCATCATCGCCGAAGGCGAGATCGCACCCGCGACGCGCGTGGTCCTGCGCAAGCAGAAAAACATCCAGGTCCTGATGGGTGACGTCACCACCATCGACCTGACCGCACAGACGGTCACATCGCGACTGCTCGAACGCATCACGGTGACGTCGTTCGACAAACTGATCATCGCCGCCGGCGCCGACCAGTCGTACTTCGGCAACGACCAGTTCGCCGAGTACGCGCCCGGCATGAAGACCATCGACCATGCACTCGAGTTGCGTGGCCGCATCCTCGGCGCCTTCGAGCAGGCCGAACTGTCCGACGACCCGGCCGAGCGGGCGAAGCTGCTCACCTTCGTCGTCGTCGGGGCGGGCCCCACCGGCGTCGAATTGGCCGGTCAGATCGCCGAGATGAGCGACAAGACCCTCAAGGGCGCGTTCCGCAACATCGATCCGACCGAAGCCCGGGTCATCCTCCTCGATGCCGCGCCGGCCGTCCTGCCACCTTTCGGCGAGAAGCTGGGCCGTAAGGCCGCGGCACGACTCGAGAAGCTGGGCGTGGAGATCCAGCTCAACGCGATGGTCATCGACGTCGACTACGACGGCCTGGTGGTCAAGGAGAAGGACGGCACCACCCGGCGGATCGAATCGCAGTGCAAGGTGTGGTCGGCCGGCGTCCAGGCCAGCGGGCTGGGCAAACAGCTCGCCGAGCAGTCCGACGTGGAACTCGACCGGGCAGGCCGCGTGAAGGTGCTCCCCGACTTGTCGATCCCGGGACATCCCGACGTGTTCGTGGTGGGCGACATGATGGCGGTCGACGGCGTGCCGGGTGTGGCCCAGGGCGCCATCCAGGGCGGGCGCTACGCGGCCGACGCGATCAAGGCCGAGCTCAAGCACGGCCAGACCCCGGATCAGCGCAAGCCGTTCAGCTACTGGGACAAGGGCTCGATGGCCACGATCTCGCGGTTCAGCGCGGTCATGCAGGTGCCGATTCCCGGGACGAAGAAGAAGTTCGAGACCGAGGGTTACTTCGCGTGGCTGGGATGGCTCGCACTACACCTGGTGTACATGGTGGGCTTCCGCAATCGCCTCAACACCCTCATCAACTGGTTCTTCGCGTTCAGCACTCGCGGCCGCACCCAACTCGCGGTGACCGAGCAGCAGGTCTATGCCCGCACCGCACTCGGCCAGCTCGCCCAGATCGAGAACAAGTCGATTCCGGAGGTGGAGGCCGAGTCGGCGGGCGCAGACGACGCCAAGGATGCCGGCGCGAAGGAATCCGAGACGAGCGAGGCCGAAGCCGAGGCCAGCTGACGCTACCGGTTGTCGCTCACACGGTCAGGCCGGCGAGGTCCATCTCGTCACACAGCTGTCGTGTCCGTGCGACGACGTCGGCGAGCGCCGTGGTGAGCGAGGCGCCGTCGGCGAGGGCGAGTCGGGCCGCGAACGCATCCGGGTCGACGTGACCGATACGATCGTCGGGGTACCGGAACACGCTGCTCGCGGCGTGATGGCCGGCGGGGTAGGCGGTGGATCCCACCCCGAGTGCCATCCGATGCCGGAGCACGGGCCGCTCGGCGACGTCGACCCGCAGGGTCCCCGACCAGCAGCCGCGCAGGTCCTTGTCCCGATACGCCGATGATCGCCCGATCTGGACGTGTTCGGCGATCACGACGGCGGCGTCCACTCCGACCGAGGCGACGATCGCGGACTGATGGTCGGCACCGCCGGCCACCACGGTGGGCTGCGGGTCGAGATGAAGCCGCCCGCCGTCGGCCACCTCGATGCGCCACCGGGCCCGGGAGTCGGCACGGTCGCGCGACGGCAGCGCGATCGTGGCCGCCACGGTGCTCAGGGTGAGGAACGCGCCCGGCTCGACGATCACCCTGATGTCGATCTCGTCTCCCCCGAGCGGTGTGGCCGCGGTGCCGATGAGGTGCGCCGCGGTCCGGCCGGTCTGACGCACCGACAGGCCTCCCGTGGCCTGGTGCCGCAGCGACCGGTCCGCGGTGGCGACGATCTCGACGCGAGTCCGCACTAGGCGGTCACCGCGGCATCGGACAGTTGCGCGCGCACCCACGTCAGGACGTCGGTGGCCGCGGGATCGTCGGTCAGCGAGATCATCGCGGTCGGCCTGCCGGCGCGGACACGTTCGGCGTCGCGGCGCATCACGTCGAGGTCGGCGTTGACGCGCTCGGCGAGGTCGGTCTTGTTGATCACCAGCAGATCCGAGTAGGTCACTCCCGGGCCGCCCTTGCGCGGGACCTTGTCGCCGCCGGCGACGTCGATGACGAAGATCTGCACGTCGATGAGCCCGGTGGAGAAGGTGGCGGTCAGGTTGTCGCCGCCGGACTCCACCAGGATCAGATCGAGCGGTGGGTTGGCCGCCACCAGGTCGTCAATGGCGTCGAGGTTGGCGGTGATGTCGTCGCGGATGGCGGTGTGCGGACACCCCCCGGTCTGCACCGCGGTGATGCGCTCGTCGGGCAGCACGGCGTTGCGCCGCAGGAAGTCGGCGTCCTCGGTCGTGTAGATGTCGTTGGTGAGCACTGCCACCGACAGTTCGTCGCGTAGCTGACGGCACAGCGCCGCCACCAGGGCGGTCTTCCCGGAGCCGACGGGGCCGCCCACACCGATTCGCAGGGCCTCCCCCAGTTCACGGGTGCGGCGGGGTCGGTGATGGTCGTGGCTGTGGGGTTGACCGTCGATCAGATGGGGTGGCATCGGATTCCTCTCGGGTGGACGACTGCTGTGGTCAAGACAAGGGTGTTCAGGACTAGGTGTTCAGGACTGGGCGATCAGGACATGAACAGCGGCATCGGTTGTCGCTCATGGCGTTCGGCGAACACATCGAGCACGGGATCGGACAGGTCGGCGAGTTCCACCGCGGCCGCGGCGGCGACGTGTTCACATTCGGCGCCGAGATCGGCGATCATCAGGGCCACGTCGGCCGGGTCGAGGGCGAGGAGCCGCTGACCGGCGGTCGCCGACCCGCTCATCGTGGTGTACACGAGGACCAGCGCGGTGTGGAAACCCGACAATCCGCTTGCCCGACCCACCGCGCCGGAGATCACCGGAAGGTGGGTGGTCGGCGTGTGTGGGGACCAATCCTGTTGTGGCCACATCTTTTTGGCGAGCCGCAGCATTCCGCGTCCTTGCGTGAGCGACGCCTTGCGGGCCGCCGCGGACGGTGTTCGCGCGTCGGTCTCGGCCTGCGCGGGGGTCACGTCGAGTGCACCGTCGGCAACCGCCGCCGCGATCGACGCCGCGACGAGGCCGGTGGTGGTGACACGACGATGCAGATACGCGGCGAGATCGTCGACCCCGCGAACGAATCCATCGGCAATCGCCTGCTCCACCCCACCGGAGTGGACGTGCCCGCCGACCGGTAGCCGGGAATCGGCCAGCGTCAGCATCATCGCCAGTGGCGCGCCGGCATACGGCGCGGCGCCCGGGGCGCTCGGCTCGTCCGGAATGTTCGGATCAGGGGTCATTGCGATGTCAGAACAGGAAATACCGTTGTGCCATCGGCAGTTCCGACACCGGCGGGGCGTCCCACACCTCACCGTCGACGGTCACCGTGAAAGTGTCGGGGTCCACCGTGATCTCGGGCCGGGCGTCGTTGTTGGTCATGTCCGCCTTGCTGATCCCACGGGTGTCGGTGACCGGCAGCAACCGCCGTTCGATACCGAGCCGGTCGGCCAGATCGGCATCACAGCCGGGTGCCACGAAGCTGACCGAGGTGGCGGCAGCGACCTTCGGCGCCGCCCCGAACATCGGCCGCGGGAGCACCGGTTGCGGCGTGGGAATCGAGGCGTTGGCATCGCCCATCGCCGCCCACGCGATCGCCCCGCCCTTGATGACGAGTTCGGGCCGGACGCCGAAGAATGCCGGGTCCCACAGCACCAGGTCGGCGAGTTTGCCCTCCTCCACCGAACCGATCTCGCCGTCGAAGCCGTGCGCGATCGCCGGGCAGATCGTGTATTTCGCGACGTAGCGACGCGCACGCAGGTTGTCGGCGCGACCGTCGCCGGCCAGCGCGCCCCGTTTGCGTTTCATCACGTGAGCGGTCTGCCAGGTGCGTAGCACCACCTCGCCGATGCGGCCCATCGCCTGCGAGTCGGAGCCGATCATCGAAATCGCACCGAGATCGTGCAGGAGGTCCTCGGCGGCGATGGTCGACGGCCGAATCCGGCTTTCGGCGAACGCGAGATCCTCGGGGACCGTCGGGTTGAGGTGATGGCACACCATCAGCATGTCGAGATGCTCGCCGAGTGTGTTGACGGTGTGCGGACGGGTGGGGTTGGTGGAACTCGGCAGCACGTTGGGGGCCGAGGCGACGGTGATGATGTCCGGCGCGTGCCCGCCACCGGCACCTTCGGTGTGGTAGGCGTGGATACTGCGCCCGGCGATCGCACCCAGCGTCTGTTCGACGAATCCGGCCTCGTTGAGGGTGTCGGAGTGCAGCGCCACCTGCACCCCGGTCTCGTCGGCGACGCGCAGGCATGCGTCGATGGCCGCCGGGGTGGAACCCCAGTCCTCATGGAGCTTGAAACCCGAAGCACCCGCACGGATCTGTTCGTGCATGGCCTCGGCACTGACGGTGTTGCCCTTACCCAGCAGCGCGATGTTCATCGGCCACCCGTCGGTGGCGGCCAGAATCGATGCCAGGTGCCACGCACCGGGGGTCACCGTGGTGGCCTTGCTGCCCTCGGCGGGTCCGGTGCCGCCGCCGATCAGGGTGGTGATGCCGTTGCCGAGCGCCTCGTCCATGATCTGCGGGCAGATGAAATGCACGTGGCAGTCGATCCCGCCGGCGGTGACGATCTTTCCGTTACCCGCGATGATCTCCGTGGACGGGCCGATCACCAGGTCGGGATGGATACCGTCCATGGTGTCGGGGTTGCCCGCCTTGCCCATCGCGACGATGCGTCCGTCACGAATACCCAAGTCGGCCTTGATGATTCCCCAGTGATCAAGCACCACCACACCGGTGATCACGGTGTCCGGGGCACCGTCGGCGCGGGTGGCGCGGCTTTGTCCCATCGATTCGCGGATCACCTTGCCGCCGCCGAATACCGCTTCCTCGCCGGCCAGACCCGGTCCGCCGCAACGGTCTTCGGTGACCTCGATGAGCAGGTCGGTGTCGGCGAGGCGGATCAGGTCGCCGGTGGTGGGGCCGAAGAGTTCGGCGTAGCGGTCGCGTCCCAGCAATGCCATGTCAGTCGATCCTTCCCGGCGCGTCGAGCGAGATTCCGTACACCTCGCGGGTGCCGCCGAGCGGTACGAGCGTCACCGTCATCTCGATTCCCGGCTCGAACCGCACGGCGGTGCCCGCCGGGATGTCGAGCCTGCGGCCGCGTGCGGCGGCGCGGTCGAAGTCCAGTGCGGCGTTGGCCTGCGGGAAATGCACGTGGCTGCCCACCTGCACCGGCCGGTCGCCGGAATTGATGACACTCAGCGTCACCGCATCGGCACCCGCGTTGAGTTCGATGGTGCCCTCGGCGGCGATCACCTCACCGGGGATCACCGCATGACTGCTCTCGGACATGGGAACCTCTCGTGCTCACGGTCGCGGTTGGGGCTCTCGGTCGGGGTTGGGCGTGGGCCGGGCCCTCAACCGATGGGATGGTGCACGGTGACGAGCTTGGTGCCGTCCGGGAAGGTCGCCTCCACCTGGACGTCGTGCAGCATTTCGGGCACCCCCGTCATCACGTCGTCGCGGGCGAGCACCTCACGGCCCGACGCCATCAACTCGGCAACCGAGCGCCCGTCTCGCGCGCCTTCGAGCACGTGATCGGTGATGATGGCGACGGCCTCGGGATGGTTGAGTTTGAGTCCGCGACCCTGCCGCCGACGTGCGAGTTCGGCGGCATAAGAGATCAGCAACCGTTCCTGTTCATGCGGCGACAGACGCACGACAACCTCTCTGTCGGGACCGGTGTGGCACAACACCACGAAGGTGAAGGTGGTGTCGTCATCCTGCCACGGTCGGGCGAGTGCGGCGCGCCGAAGAACCCGGACTCGGCATACCCGGCCACCGCACCCGGCACGTCACTCGGAGATCAGCGCACCGCCGGTGGCGCGCAGCGCGGCCAGGCGTTGTGCGGTGCACAGCGGGGCGACGTCGGTTACCTCGTCGGAAGTGAACGCACCGGCGGCCAGCCCGCGGGCAACGACCAGCGCCAGCGACATGGCGGTGGCCGGCTCGTCGACCACGTCACCCGAGCGTCGCTCGAAGTAGCCCTGCAGCCGGGCGGCCGCGGTCGGCATCGCCGAGCGGAAGAACCCCGTCACCGCGAGCCAACGCGTCACCAGATGGCCCGGGTGCATGTCCCATCCCTGGTAATAGCCCCGCTCCAGCGAGCGCAGCACCAAGGCGTGGTGGCGGGTGAGCGCGGCAGCCACCTGATCGGCGTCGCCGGTGGGCATCACCTGGGTCGAACCGTCGCTGATCCATACCCCGGTCTGCGCGGCTGCGGCCTGCATCACGGCCTTGGCGTGATCGGCCACGGGATGCGCCAGCGACTGCTGCGCCGAGACGATCCCGCAGGCCGCGCTGTAGTCGTAGGTGCCGTAATGCAGCCCGGACACGCGCGGTGCGCCCCGGTGCAGGGCATCGGCGACGGTGGCGCGGCCGTCCGGGCCGAGCACCGCCTGCGGGATCTCGACCTGGAGTTCGAACCGCAACGAACCCTCGGCGATGCCGTGGACGCGTTCGAACTCGGCGCAGATCAGATTGACCGCGTCGACCTGACGTGCATCGCGCAACTTGGGCACGGTGAAGACGAAGCCGTCGGGCACCCCGCCTGCTGCGTCGAGCACCAGTTCGAGTGTGCGCAGGCCGCGGGATCGTTCGGCCGCGCCGAGGCCTTTGGCTCGTACACCGGCCATCCGGGGTGCGTGCGGACGGTCGGCGACCCATGCGGCCAGCACCCGCCCGGCGCGGCGGGCGTCGGCGTCCTCGGTGACATCCGGACGCCATCCGTATCCGTCCTCGAGGTCGATGCGCAGATCCTCGATCGGATTCGAGGTCAGCCGATCCAGCACAATCCCGCGCACGTCGGCCGGGGCCAGGTCGGCCAGCACCGCGGTCGCGTCGTGAGCGATCGCCGTCGCCTTCTCACCCCACCGCTGCGGGGTCTGTTCGTCGACGTCGGCGGCGCTCACGTACACGGTGTGCGCCGGCTGCGCGGCCTGCCGGTCACCGGGGAACAGCCGGTCGAGATCCCGATCGACCGACGTCAGGATCTCGTCAACCGCCCGCCTGGTGTCGGCGCCGAGGCCACGGTGGTGTCCGCTCATGCCTGCGGCGCGCCGGCGGGGATCTCCACGTTCTGCAACCGCACCTGGGTGCGGGCCAGCGCGCGACCGTCCTGGTCGGTCATCTCGACCAGCCAGAGCTGCTGTCGCCGGCCGCGGTGGATGGGGGTGGAGCGCGCGGTGATCGTTCCGGTGCCGACCGATTTCAGGAAATCGGTGTTGTTGTTGACGCCGACGGCGGTCCCGCCCAGACCCGTATGCGCCAGCCAGGCGGCAGCGCTCATGCTCGCGACGCTCTCGCCGATGGCGCAGTAGACACCACCGTGCACGATGCCGAAGGGCTGGTGATGCTTCGGCTCGAGCACGAGGGTCGCCACCACCGAGTCCGCGCCGACCTCCTGCAATTCGAGTCCGAGTGCACCGTCGAGCCCCTTGCCGGAGACGTATTTGATGAATGCGTCGGTGTCCAATGTCATGGCAACCAGATTCTCACGATCCGATTCTTCGGGAGAGTCGGACCTCGGTGAAGTGCCCGAGGAACCGATAGGCCCCACATCTCGTTGAGATGTAAGGCCTATCGTCGCGTGGACCGGGGGTCTCTGCAGCCCTCAGGACTCTCGCGCGGTCCAACGTGAGATGAATGTAGGCTAGCCTTACCAACGTTGTCAAGGGTTGTCTGCAACCGGGCTTCACCATGTCGCGGCAAAGAGGAGAGTCGGCAGTAAAATGCGAAAGATGAACGGATTGGGAGACCTGGAGCGCGCCGTCATGGACGCGCTGTGGTCGAGTCCGACGCCGCAGACCGTGCGTCAGGTACATGCCACGCTCTCCCGCGATCGATCCCTTGCCTACACCACGGTGATGACCGTGCTGCAGCGGCTCGCGAAGAAGAACCTGGTGACCCAGATCCGGGAGGATCGGGCGCACAAGTACATTCCCACCCGTCCGCGAGAAGACCTGGTGGCCTCGCTGATGGTCGACGCGCTGAGCGAGGCCGACGCACCCGGATCGCGTCATGCGGCGCTGGTGTCGTTCGTCGGCCGGGTCGGCGCCGACGAAGCCGCCGCGCTGCGACAAGCGCTCGATGAGCTCGAAACCGCTCGCGCGCCGCACGAATCCGGATAGATTTCCACCGAGAAGCACAGCAACACCGCACGAACACAGCAACACCGCTAGGACAGCCCACGATGACCGCCCTGCTCTGCCCACGATGACCGCCCTGCTCTTCGGCATCCTCACCCTGGTGCTCGTCGGCCCCGCACCCGAGGCGTTGTCGCGTGCCCGGTGGCCGGTCCGGGCGCCGCGCGGGGCGATGATGTTGTGGCAGGCGATCACGTTGGCCGCGGTGCTCTCCGCATTCAGTTGCGGGCTTGCCATTGCCGCCAATCTGCTGTCACCGGGTGCCGACGGCGCACCGACCACCAGCCCGTTGCGCGAGATCGAACGACTGGGACTCGGCCTCTGGAGCATCTACGTCGGCGTTTTCGCCCTGACCCTGCTGATCGGCGCCCGGCTGATCTTCACCCTGGTACGGGTGGGTGTACGTACCCGCGCCCGCCGCGCGATGCACCGCGATCTCATCGACATCCTCGACCGCTGCGACCGCTCCGACGAGTCGAATCCCCTGTTCGGACGCGACATCCGGATGATCGACGTGCAGCAACCTCTCGCCTACTGCCTACCCGGCCTTCGGCAGCGGGTGGTGCTCAGCGAGGGGGTGGTGTCCCGGCTCACGCGCGACGAACTCGTCGCAGTCATCGCCCACGAGCGCGCGCATCTGCGGGCTCGGCACGATCTGGTCCTCGAGGCGTTCATCGCGCTGCACGAAGCGTTTCCGCGGGTGGTCCGCAGCAGTTCGGCGCTGGGCTCGGTGCAACTCCTCGTCGAGGCCCTCGCCGATGATCAGGCCGTCCGCGCCACCGCTCCCACCACGCTGGGACGCGCGCTGGTGGCCTGCGCCGACGCGGTGGCGCCACGCGGGGCCATGGCGGTCGGCGGGCCGACCACCCTCACTCGCGTGCACCGGCTGCGGTACGGGCGGCCCCCGCGGTGGATGGCGCTGTGCGCCTACACGGCCGCGGTGGCCATTCTGGTGGTGCCCACCCTGGCCGTGGCCATCCCCTGGCTCACCGAACTCGGCCGGCTGGTGTCGGCCGCCTGAACCCGCCCGACGACGAGGTACGGCCACCAGACAGCCACCGATCGCGTCGAGGCAATAGGCTTGGGGACATGACAAACGCCGCCACACCGTCCACGTCGTCGAAGGCACAGATCGGGGTCACCGGCCTGGCCGTGATGGGTTCGAACATCGCCCGCAATTTCGCGCACAAGGGGTACACCGTCGCGCTGCACAATCGCTCGATCGCCAAGACCGACGCGTTGCTCGAAAACCACGGCAGCGAAGGCGATTTCATCCGCACCGAGACCATGCAGGAGTTCGTCGACGCATTGGAGAAGCCGCGCCGGGTGTTGATCATGGTGAAGGCTGGGGACCCCACCGACGCCGTCATCGAGGAACTGGCCGCGGTGATGGAGGAGGGTGACATCATCATCGACGGCGGGAACTCCCTCTTCACCGACACCATCCGACGTGAGGCCGCGATGGCCGATCGCGGCCTGAACTTCGTCGGCGCGGGAATCTCCGGCGGCGAGGAGGGCGCACTCAACGGCCCGTCGATCATGCCGGGTGGACCCGCCGTCTCCTACGAGTCCCTCGGCCCCATGCTCGAGAAGATCTCCGCCCACGTCGACGGTGAACCGTGCTGTACGCACATCGGCCCCGACGGCAGCGGTCACTTCGTGAAGATGGTGCACAACGGCATCGAGTACGCCGACATGCAGCTCATCGGTGAGGCCTACGACCTGATGCGACGGTCCCTCGGCATGGCCCCGGCCGAGATTGCCGAGGTGTTCGCCGAGTGGAACAAGGGCGAACTCGAGAGCTATCTCGTCGAGATCACCGCGCAAGTGCTCGCCCAGGTGGACGCCGACACCGGCAAACCGCTGGTCGACGTCATCGTGGACCAGGCGGGCCAGAAGGGCACCGGCCGGTGGACGGTAAAATCGGCCCTCGACCTCGGCATCCCCGTCACCGGCATCGCCGAGGCCGTGTTCGCTCGCGCACTGTCGAGCGCGGCCGATCAGCGCGCGGCCGCGCAGGGACTCGCGTCCGGCGACCTGGCCGACCCGCCCACCGACAAGAAACAGTTCGTCGAGGACATCCGCCGTGCGCTCTACGCCTCCAAGATGGTGGCCTACGCCCAGGGCTTCGACCAGATCAGTGCCGGCAGCAAGGAGTACGACTGGAACGTCGACCCCGGCGCCCTGGCGACCATCTGGCGCGGCGGCTGCATCATCCGGGCCAAATTCCTCAACCGGATCCGCGACGCCTACGCGGAGAACGCCGACCTGCCCAGTCTGCTGCTCGCGCCGTATTTCCGCGACGCGGTCGAAGGATGCCTGGACAGTTGGCGCCGGGTGGTGTCGACAGCCACTCTCACCGGGGTTCCGGCGCCGGCTTTCGCCTCGTCGCTCTCCTACTACGATGGCTTGCGCAGCGAACGGCTACCGGCTGCCCTGACGCAGGGACTGCGTGACTTCTTCGGCGCGCACACCTACCAGCGCACCGACAAGGAGGGCACTTTCCACACCCTCTGGGGTCAGGACCGCTCCGAGGTCGAGGCATAGCCAGGAGTCACGAACCGGAGTATGCGATTCATCGAGGGCCACCGCCCGGTCCATGACCTCACCTACGACGACGTATTCGTCGTACCCAACCGTTCCGAAGTGACGTCGCGATTCGACGTCGACATCGCCACCACCGACGGATCCGGCACCACGATTCCGGTGGTGGTGGCCAACATGACCGCCGTCGCAGGTCGGCGGATGGCCGAAACCGTGGCCCGGCGCGGCGGTCTGGCGGTACTCCCCCAGGATCTGCCGATCGGCGCGGCCGCGGACTCCATCGCCTTCGTCAAGTCACGCCACCTCGTCGCCGACACCCCGGTGACCCTGACACCCGACGATTCGGTGGCCCACGCCCTGGCATTGATCCCCAAACGTGCGCACGGCGCCGCAGTGGTCGTAGTCGACCGGGTACCGGTCGGGGTGGTCACCGAGCAGGCATGTCAGGAGATCGATCAATTCACCCGGGTACGCGACGTCCTCGACAGTGAGATCGTCACCCTGCCGGCGAGCACCCCGCCACGCGAGGTCTTCGACACCCTCGTCGATCTGCATCGCGATCTCGCGGTGCTCGTCGACGACGACGGAGTGCTCGTCGGTGTGCTCACCCGCATCGGCGCGCTGCGGCACGGGATCTACCGGCCCGCGGTCGACGGCGCCAACCGGCTCCGGGTGGCCGCCGCGGTGGGCATCAACGGCGACGTCGCCGGCAAGGCCCGCGCACTCGTGGAGGCGGGGGCGGACGTGGTGGTCATCGACACCGCCCACGGCCACCAGGAGAAGATGCTCGCCGCTCTCGACGCGGTGGCAGGCGGCAACCCGGGGGTGCCGATCGCCGCGGGCAACGTGGTCTCCGCGGACGGCACGATCGATCTGATCAAGGCCGGCGCGTCGATCGTCAAGGTCGGGGTGGGGCCCGGCGCGATGTGCACCACCCGGATGATGACCGGAGTGGGCCGGCCGCAGTTCTCGGCGGTGGCCGAATGCGCCTCGGCGGCACGTGAACACGGCGCCCACGTGTGGGCCGACGGCGGTGTGCGGCATCCGCGTGATGTGGCGCTGGCGATCGCGGCGGGCGCCTCGAACGTGATGATCGGTTCCTGGTTTGCCGGCACCTACGAGTCGCCGGGTGATCTGCGCCGCGACGCGCACGGACCGTACAAGGTGAGTTTCGGGATGGCGTCCAAACGCGCGGTGGCCGCCCGTTCGGCCGACGACAGCGCCTACGAGCGTGCCCGCCGCAGTCTGTTCGAGGAGGGCATCTCCAGCTCGCGTATCCGGCTCGACCCCGAGCGCCCCAGCGTGGAAGATCTCATCGACCACATCTGCGGCGGACTACGCAGCACCGCCACCTACGCCGGCGCCCGATCGCTGGCCGAACTGCACGGCAAAGCGCTACTCGGGGTGCAGTCGCCGGCCGGTTTCGCCGAGGGCCGTCCCCTGCCCGGCGGGTGGTGAGTCGTGCAGGTACTCATCTATGTGGCGAGCCTCCTCGGATTCATCGCGCTGACCCTCGGCACCGCCCTGTTCGTGGCCGCCGAGTTCTCGTTGACCGCATTGGAACGCTCCACGGTCGATCGCGACGTTGCCGAGCACGGCGACCGCCGGTCGCGTCTGGTTCAGCGCGCGCATCGCACGCTGTCGTTTCAGCTCTCCGGCGCACAGCTGGGCATCACGATCACCACACTGATCACCGGCTACATCGCCGAACCGGTTCTCGCGCAACTCTTCAACCCCGCGCTGCAATCCGCCGGGCTGTCGACGCGAACCGCGTCGGGGATCTCGCTGTTGCTGGCCCTGTTCGTCGCGACCTCACTGTCGATGGTGCTCGGCGAACTGGTGCCGAAGAACTTGGCCATTGCCCGGCCGCTGGCCGTCGCCCGTGCCACCGCCGGACCCATGACCGTGTTCTCTGCCGCCTTCCGATGGGCCATCAACGGGCTCAACGGAGCGGCGAACTGGCTGGTGCGTCGTCTCGGGATCGAACCGGCGGAGGAGTTGCGGTCGGCTCGCTCGCCGTCCGAACTCGGGTCGCTGGTGCGGATCTCGGCACGTCAGGGTTCGATCGACGAGGACACCGCGGCCCTGGTGGCGCGCTCGCTGAAGTTCGGTGAGCTGACCGCGGAGGACCTGATGACGCCGCGGGTCACCGTGGAAAGCCTCGACCGCGACGACACGATCCGCGACCTCGTGATGGCGTCGGCGCGGACCGGGCACTCGCGGTTCCCGGTGGTCGACGACGGAGATCTCGACGACCTGCTGGGCGTGGTGCACATCAAACAGGCGTTCACGGTGCCCCCCGAACGCCAGTCGACCACCACCGTCGCCTCCATCGCCCGCACGGTGCCCACGGTGCCGACCACACTGGACGGCGACGCGGTGATGGAACGCATCCGTGCCGACGGCATGGAGGTGTGCGTGGTGATCGACGAGTACGGCGGAACCGCGGGCATCGTGACCACCGAAGACCTCATCGAGGAGATCCTCGGCGACGTCACCGACGAGCACGACGACGAGCGCGCCGACGTTCAGGTGGCCGGGGACGGATACCTGCTCGCCGGCCTGCTGCGGCTCGACGAACTCGCCGAGGCCACCGGCTATCGTGCGCCGGAGGGGTCCTACGACACGCTCGGCGGCCTCATCATGTTCACCCTCGGACGTATCCCGGAGGCCGGGGACGAGGTCGATCTCCCCGAGCGGGTGGTCCTCAACGAAGGCCGCGACGACGACGAGGAGGGTGTCGCGGGCACCGAGACCCTGTGGTGTGCGACGGTGGTGCAGATGGACGGCAGACGTGTCGACGTGGTCCGGCTGACCCCCATCGCCGGTGACGACGAGTCCACGGACGGGGAGGCCGGCGATGAGTGACGCCTGGGCGGTCGTCCTGACCGTCGTGCTGCTGGCCGGCAACGCGTTCTTCGTGGGCGCGGAGTTCTCGCTCATCTCCGCCCGACGCGACCGGCTCGAAGCGCTGGCCGAGGAGGGCAAGACCCGTGCCCGCACGGTCATCCGCGCCGGCGAACACCTCTCCCTGATGCTGGCCGGCGCGCAACTGGGCATCACGATCTGCTCCATCCTGCTCGGCCGGGTGGGTGAACCAGCGGTGGCCCACATCATCGAGAAGCCCCTCGACCTGGTGCACGTGCCCGATGCGATGCTGCACCCGATCTCGTTCGCACTCGCCCTGGCCATCGTGGTGGTGCTGCACATCCTGTTCGGTGAGATGGTGCCCAAGAACATCGCGCTGGCCGGCCCGGAGCGGGCCGCCATGCTGCTGGTACCGGCGCACCTGATGTTCATCCGGGTGGTCCGGCCGCTCATCGCGATCTACAACTGGCTGGCCAACATCACGCTGCGCGCGATGCGGGTGGAACCCAAGGACGAACTCGACTCGACGGTGTCGCCGATCGAACTGGCGCAGATGCTGGGTGAGTCACGCGAAGAAGGTCTCATCGACGCCGAGGAACACGAACGACTCACCCGTGCCCTGCAGTCCGTGGGGCGCACCGTGTCGGAGGTCATCATCCCGTCGGATCGCATGCGCAGCGTCGACGTCGAGGTGGATCCCGTGACCGGTGGTGTGGGTCCCACGCTCGGGGCGGTGGAGCGCGCGGTCACCGACACCGGGTTCTCGCGCTATCCGGTGCGCGGCCGGGACGGCACCTTCACCGGATACCTGCACCTCAAGGATGTGCTCGACGAGATTCTCGACGAGTCGATCGGACCCGACACGATCATCGGTATCGACAAGATCCGTCCGCTTCCGGTGATCGCCTCCGACACCCCACTCGACGACGCGACCCGCGCGTTGCGGCGGACGAGCTCGCACCTCGGGGCCGTGGTCGACGACTCCGGACGCACCATCGGGATCGTCGCGCTCGCCGACCTCGTCGAGGAGTTCGTGGGTACCGTCCGTGACGAGACCCACCGGGTGTGACATGACCGCGCCCGTCGTTCTCTCCCCGGCGGACTGGCGCCACCGGCGCGACGCGCACCACCAACAGGTCGAGAAGCTCGTCGGCGACTACCTGCGCGCCCGTGCGCGCGGCGAGAAACATCCGGTGATCGATTTCCTGTTCACCTACTACTCGGCGCGGCCGGCACACATCCGTCGCTGGCATCCCGGCTTCGGGGTGGTCCTGGCGGACGCCAGGTGCGGGTCGGACGCCGAAATGGCTGCCGTGGCCGGCGATCTCGCCGGGTACGTCGGTCTGCGCGGTTACACGCGAACCGCCGATGGGGTCACCGTCGACCCGGCGTTTGCCGCCGGACGTCGCGACATTCTGGGCAGCACCGTCGAATTGCTCACCGCCACCGCGTCCCGGCCCGCCCGCCTGGGGTGTTTCGGACTGCACGAATGGGCGATGGTGTACCGCACCGACCGGCCGCGCCACAGCGTGCCGCTGCGACTGGGCGCCGCGGGCACCGACGCCGTGGTGCGATCGATGCCGTTGCGATGCACGCATTTCGACGCGTTCCGCTTCTTCACCGACGCCGCCCGGCCGCTGAACGACACCGAGTTGACGCGCCGGAGCGCACCCGCGCACGAACAGCCCGGCTGCCTGCACGCCACCATGGATCTCTACCGGCTGTGTATCACCCTGACACCGCTCATCGCGTCGGATGTGACGTTGCAGGCATTCGAACTGGCGTTACGTGCCCGCGAACTCGACATGCGGGCGAGTCCCTACGACCTGCGTGCCCTCGGGTACGAGCCGGTGACCGTGGAGACCGCGGCAGGACGAGCCGAGTACGTCCGCGAACAGTCGCGCATCGCCGAGTGCGGTGGCATGCTGCGTACCCAGCTCGCCGACCGGTGCCGGGAGTTGCTCGACACCAGGTGAAACGCTCATTTCCTGACGAGTAACATAGACGTGTTCATATTCTCCATCAGTTCGCAGAAAGGCTCTCATGTCGGACCCGAAGACCGAACGCGTGGATGTCGAGGGCTTGCAGGTTGCGAGTGTCCTCTACGACTTCATCAACAACGAGGCGCTGGCGGACACCGGGGTGGACAAGGACGCATTCTGGTCGGGTGCCGCCGCCGTGATCAACGATCTGGCGCCGCGGAACAAGCAATTGCTGGCCAAGCGGGATGACCTGCAGGCCAAGGTGGATGCCTGGCACCGCGACCACCGCGCCGCGCCCGCCGACTTCGACTTCGCCGCCTACAAGCAGTTCCTCGTCGACATCGGCTACCTGGTGGACGTGCCCGAGGATTTCCAGATCGGCACCGCCAACGTCGACCGCGAGATCAGCGAGACCGCCGGACCCCAGTTGGTGGTCCCGGTGCTCAATGCGCGCTTCGCGCTCAACGCCGCCAACGCCAGATGGGGCTCGCTCTACGACGCGCTGTACGGCACCGACGTCATCCCCGAGGCCGACGGCGCCGAGAAGGGCAAGGGTTACAACAAGATCCGCGGTGACAAGGTCATCGCCTACGCCAAGGACTTCCTGGACAAGGCGGTCCCGCTGGAGCAGTGCAGCTACACCGACGTCACCGGGTTCGCGGTGGCCGATTCCGCGCTTCAGGTGACACTCGCCGACGGCACCACCTCGACGCTGGCCGATCCGTCGGCCTTCTCCGGCTACACCGGCGATCCGGCCGCGCCGACGTCGGTGCTGCTGCGCCACAACGGGCTCTACCTCGACATCGAGATCGACCCCGACTCGCCCGTCGGCAAGACCGATCCGGCCGGCATCAAAGACGTGGTGATGGAATCGGCGATCACCACCATCATGGACTTCGAGGACTCGGTGGCCGCCGTCGACGCCGACGACAAGGTGCTCGGCTACCGCAACTGGCTCGGGCTGAACAAGGGCGACCTCGCCGAGGAGGTCAGCAAGGGCGGCAAGACCTTCACCCGGGTCCTCAACGGCAACCGTGTCTACACCGCACCGGACGGCTCCGAACTCGACCTGCACGGGCGGTCGCTGCTGTTCGTGCGCAACGTCGGCCATCTGATGACCAATCCCGCGGTTCTCGACGCCGACGGCAACGAGGTGCCCGAGGGCATTCTCGATGCGCTCGTCACGTCGTTGATCGCGATCCACGGTCTCTCCGGCGGCGACTCCGGGCTCGCGAATTCGCGAACCGGGTCGATCTACATCGTGAAGCCCAAGATGCACGGACCCGAGGAGGTGGCGTTCACCGTCGAACTGTTCGGGCGGGTCGAGCAGGTTCTGGGTCTGCCGGAGAACACCCTCAAGGTCGGCATCATGGACGAGGAGCGCCGCACCACGGTGAACCTCAAGGCTGCCATCCTCGCCGCGCGCGACCGGGTGGTGTTCATCAACACCGGCTTCCTCGACCGCACCGGCGACGAGATCCACACGTCGATGGAGGCGGGTCCGATGATCCGCAAGGGCGAGATGAAGAAGCAGAAGTGGATGTCGGCCTACGAGGACTCCAACGTCGACATCGGCCTGCACGCCGGTTTGCAGCACAAGGCCCAGATCGGCAAGGGCATGTGGGCCATGACCGACCTGATGGCCGACATGGTGGAGCAGAAGATCGCACAGCCGCAGGCGGGTGCGTCGACTGCCTGGGTGCCCTCCCCGACGGGTGCCACCCTGCACGCAATGCATTATCACCTCGTCGACGTCTTCGAACGCCAGGATGAGATCGCCAAGCGTGATCCGGCGTCGGTGGACGACATCCTGACCATCCCGCTGGCACCCAAGCCCGACTGGTCGGAGGCGGAAAAGCGCGAGGAACTCGACAACAACTGTCAGTCGATCCTCGGATACGTGGTCCGCTGGATCGACCAGGGTGTCGGCTGTTCCAAGGTGCCCGACATCCACGATGTCGCACTCATGGAGGATCGCGCCACCCTGCGCATCTCCAGCCAGTTGCTGGCCAACTGGCTCCACCACGGGATCGTCACCGCCGACGATGTGGTGGCAGCGCTGGAGCGGATGGCTCCGGTGGTCGACCGGCAGAACGCCGACGACCCCACCTATCGTCCGCTGGCACCTGATTTCGACTCGAATATCGCATTTCAGGCCGCCAAGGAACTTATCCTCGAGGGTGCGAAGCAGCCGAGCGGCTACACCGAGCCGATCCTGCATCGCAAGCGTCGCGAGTACAAGGCGGCCAACGCTGCCGGCGCGTGACGACATATTTGTGATGTGACAGGGAGCCCGGGCCGTCCGTCGGCCCGGGCTGCCGTCTGCGAACGGAGGCGGTGTGGCGCATCATCGGGTAACCGGTGGCCGAGGCGGGATTCGCGGACGCGGCGTCAGTCGGAGCCTGGTGTTCGCGATGCTCGCGGTGGTGCTGGTGGCCGCAGTGATCGTCGCGTGGCAGCAGCTCGGCGACCATCTCGATCGGGAGGCCGACGAGGCCGCGGGCACCTGTGTGGAAGGCCGCGAAACGGTGTCGGTGATTGCCGACCCCGATCTGGTCTCCGGGTTGACCGCCATCGCGAAGGAATACGCCGAGACCAACCCGGTGGTGCGCGACCACTGTGTGACGATCGCCGTCCGCGCCGGTGACGCGAAGGTCACGCTCGATGGGCTCGCCGGAACCTGGGACACCGCGTCGATGGGCGCCTACCCGGCCGCGTGGATTCCGCAGTCGTCGGTGTGGTCGGCGGAACTCGAAACAGTCAAGCCGAATTCACTCGAGGGACAACCCCAGTCGTTGGTCACCACACCCGTGGTGCTCGCGACGTCGCCCGACCTCGGCAAGAAGTTCGACGACACGATCGACTGGGGTCAGTTGCCGCTGCTGCAGCAGCGCGACAACAGCCTGAGCGAATTCGGGCTCGACGACTGGGGCTCGATCCGGATGGCGATGCCCGTCGGCGCACAATCCGATGCGTCGGCGCTCGCCGCGCAGGCGGTGGCGATGCGGGTCACCCGCACCACCGGCGTGCTGACCGCCGACGATGCCGATTCTCCTCGTGTCGCCTCCAGCGTGGCGGCGATGACGAGCGGCGCGCCCGCCTCACCCGACGGAAGCCCGGGCGGGGCGGCGACAACCATCCGAGATGCCACCGACCCGTCGACCGCCGCCATCCACGCCGTGCCCATCACCGAGCAGAAGCTCTACCAGCTCACCCGTACCGACACGACAGCCCGTCTCGCCGAGGTCATTCCGTCCGGCCCCACACCCATCGCCGACTATCCGGTGATCCGGCTCGCCGGAGAGCAGGTACCCGCGGTGGCCGCCGATGCCGTCGCCGAGTTCCTGACCTTCGCCAGTGACGACAAGCACCTGCGGGTGTTGACCGAGCAAGGGTTCCGCGGCGACGCGGACCTGCCGAAACCCACACCCACGGTGACGTTCCCGCTCACCCGGGACCCGATGCCGAACCCCGAGAATCCGGCCATCGTCACGATCAACAAGCTTGTCTACGGCCCGGATTTCGGCCCGGGGGCCTGATCCTCACGCGAACGCTTCGATCGGCGGGCAACTGCATACCAGGTTGCGGTCGCCGTAGGTGCCGTCGATGCGCCGCACCGCCGGGAACACCTTGGCGCGCGCACCCGCCGACGGCAGGCCGTTGGGGTACACCGCAACCTCGCGCGAGTACGGGTGATCCCACTCGGCGACAAGGCATTCGGCCGTGTGCGGTGCGCCACGCAGCGGACTGTCGTCGACCGGCCAGGTGCCGTCGGCCACCTTGTCGATCTCGGCGCGGATCGCGATCATGGCATCGCAGAACGCGTCGATCTCGTCGAGGTTCTCACTCTCGGTGGGTTCCACCATCAGAGTGCCCGCCACCGGGAAACTCATTGTCGGCGCATGGAATCCGTAGTCGGCGAGCCGTTTGGCGACGTCGTCGACGGTCACCCCCGTCGCCTTGGTGAGTGGTCGCAGATCGAGGATGCACTCGTGCGCCACCCAATTGCCGTCACGAACACCCCCCGTCGCTCCGCTCGCCCCACCACCGGTGTAGAGCACCGGGTAGTGATCGTCGAGTCGGCGGGCGATGTAGTTGGCCGAGGCGATCGCGGTGAGGGTGGCCCGCCGCAGACCTGCCGCACCCATCATCGCGATGTAGGCGTAGGTGATCGGCAGGATGGATGCCGATCCGTAGGGCGCTGCCGAGATCGTCGCGGTACCCGATAGTTCCGCGGCAAGCGGGTGTCCCGGCAGGAACGGCGCCAGATGCGATCGCACCGCCACCGGCCCCACACCCGGCCCGCCGCCGCCGTGCGGGATGCAGAAGGTTTTGTGCAGGTTGAGATGACTCACGTCGCCGCCGAATTGTCCGGGGCGCGCGACGCCCACCAGGGCGTTCAGGTTCGCGCCGTCGACATAGACCTGACCGCCCGCGTCGTGCACGGCGGCGCAGATGTCCTCGATGTCGTGTTCGAAGACCCCGTGCGTGGACGGATAGGTGATCATGATCGCGGCAAGAGAGTCGCGGTGAGTGGCGATCTTGGCCCGCAGATCGTCGACGTCGACGTCGCCGTTCGCGCGGCAGCCGACCACCACCACACGCATTCCGGCCATCACTGCCGACGCCGCGTTGGTGCCGTGCGCGCTCGACGGGATGAGGCACACGTCGCGCGCGGTGTCGCCGCGGCTGAGGTGGTACTGGCGGATGGCGAGCAGCCCGGCGAACTCGCCCTGTGAGCCGGCGTTGGGTTGCAGACTGACCCGGTCGTAGCCGGTGATGGCCGCCAACCATTCCTCCAGCGTCGCGATCAGTTCACGGATGCCCGCGGTGTCCTCGGCGGGTGCGAAGGGGTGCAGTCGGGAGAAACCGGGCCACGTGATGGGCTCCATCTCGGTGGTGGCGTTGAGTTTCATCGTGCACGAACCGAGCGGAATCATGCTGCGGTCCAACGCGATGTCCTTGTCGGAGAGCAGCCGCAGGTACCGCAGCATCGCCGTTTCGGTGCGATAGCGGTGGAATGCCGGATGGGTGAGGTATTCGCCGTTACGATTCTCGATCGGCTGCGCGTACGCACGAGCCCTGACGCCGCGGGCACTGAACGCGTCGAGCACGGCATCGATGTCGGCCTCGGTGGTGGTCTCGTCGCAGGCGATCGACACGGTGTCGGCGTTTACCCGCCGCAGCAGGTAACCGGCACGATGCGCCGTGGCGACGATGGCGTCGGCCTGACCGGGGGCGCGCACCTCGACGGTGTCGAAGAACCGTGAGTAGGACACCCGGAAACCGGCGGCGGTGAGACTGTCGGCGAGTCTCGTGGCGCGCTGGTGGACGCGTCGCGCGATCGCGCGCAGTCCGTCCGGCCCGTGATAGGAGGCGTACATGGCGGCCACCACGGCCAAGAGCACCTGGGCGGTGCAGATGTTGCTGGTGGCCTTCTCGCGCCGAATGTGCTGTTCACGGGTCTGCAATGCGAGCCGGTAGGCGAGGTTGTCGTCGGCATCGCGGGAAACCCCGACCAGACGTCCGGGAAGCTGGCGGGCGTGGCGGCTGTGCACCGACAGGTAGCCGGCGTGCGGTCCGCCGAATCCCATCGGGACACCGAACCGCTGGGTGGTGCCGAAACAGACGTCGGCGCCCTGCTCACCGGGTGGGGTGAGGAGGGTCAGGGCCAGCAGGTCGGCGCCCACCGCGACGAGAGCACCGGCATCATGCGCGGCGTCGATCACCGGCTCGGCGTCGAGAATGCGGCCGGACGCGCCGGGCACCTGCAGGATCACCCCGAAATACTCGCCGTCGGGCAGTCCGCTGCCGGGTAGATCCGGATTCAGTGACGCCTCCACCACCTCGATTCCGAGGGGCTCGGCACGGGTTTCGATGACGGCGCGGGTCTGCGGGAACAGATCCGCGTCGACCACCAGACGCGACGACTTCGACTTGCCTGCCCGACGCATCAAGGTCATCGCCTCGGCCGCCGCGGTGGCCTCGTCGAGCATCGACGCGTTGGCCACCTCCATCGCGGTCAGGTCGGCCACCATCGTCTGGAAGTTCAGCAGCGCCTCGAGGCGGCCCTGACTGATCTCCGGCTGATAGGGGGTGTAGGCGGTGTACCACGCGGGATTCTCCACCACATTGCGCAAGATGACGCCCGGAGTGATGGTGTCGTAGTAGCCGAGCCCGATCATCGACCTGTTGACCGTGTTGCGGGCAGCGAGCCCGGCGAGGCGGATGAGCGCCTCGTTCTCGGTCAGCGGTGCGTCGAGGACCCCGAGACCGTTGTCGTCGACGGGGTCGACGATGACGTTCGGTACCACCTGCATGGCGAGTTCGTCGAGCGAGGACACCCCGATCATCGACAGGATGCGGCCGGTGTCATCCGCGTCGGGTCCCACGTGCCGATCGGCGAAGGACGCGCTGCGCGCAGCGGAGAAGTCATCGGGAAACGTGTTCATGGTCGGGTCAACCTCTCGCGGACGCCGGACAGCTCCGGCGGGTCGGCCCTCCCCCTCTGTCATGCCATCGTGTGGCGCCTGAGAGATTCGGCCGGTGCGGCTGCTGTGGCGCGCCGGCCTTTCACCGTGGGCGGACGACCGGGACGATCGTCACTTTCCAGAGACGCCGTCGACATCACGGTCCGGGTGCCTGAGAGTTTGACGAGGAGGTGTTGCTCCTTCGGCGGCCATTCGAGATGACGCTCTCCCGCGATGCAGCGACGCGCCACCAGCTTACCGGTCGAGCCGATGTCAGCCGGTGCGGCGGGTCCGGTTCTTGCGCCGGGCCGCCAGTTCGTCTGTGCAGCCGTCAGCCGGTGCGGCGGGTCCGGTTCTTGCGCCGGGCCGCCAGCTCATCCTCGGGAGCGGTTTCGGTAACGCCCCCGTCGGCGCGCTCCCCCGGGAAATCGGCGATGGTGCCGGTGAGTTCACGCATCGCGCCGCTCACCGCGATCCCGAACACGCCCTGACCGCCCTGCAGCAGGTCGACGACTTCCTCGGCGGAGGTGCACTCGTAGACGGTGGTGCCGTCGGAGAACAGGGTGATCCGGGCCAGGTCCTCGACTCCGCGCTGGCGCAGGTGGTCGACGGCAACGCGGATGTTCTGCAACGAGATACCCGTGTCGAGAAGACGCTTAACGATCTTGAGGACCAGGATGTCCTTGAAGGAGTAGAGCCGCTGGCTGCCAGAACCGGCTGCGCCTCTGATCGAGGGCACCACCAGCGAGGTGCGCGCCCAGTAGTCGAGCTGACGGTAGGTGATGCCGGCGATCTGGCAGGCGCTCGGCACGCGGTAGCCGACGAGTTCGTCGGGCACCGTGTCGTTGGGGAACAGTCCGGGGGCGATGTCGTCGAGGCTGCCCTGGGTGGCGGTCGCCGTGGTGTTGCCGCCGGCACCCACATCGCCGTTCGTCGCCGTGTCGTCGGTCGACCGATCATCGATCAACCGATCATCGGACACCGCATCGCTGTCGAACGGCTTTTCGCCCACTGCAGACTCCTCGCCATGCTCAGACCGATGCGGATCTCGCTCTACCATACGCCGCGCCGCCCGATCTTCCGTCTCATCGTCGCGGGTGTCCGCGATGTCTGTTCGACCGTAGGGCCACCAATGATCGCCGATCAACACGACGCGCCCCAAACACTCGACCTCATGTAGAGATCGAGATCAATGGTGATCTGTCGGATGCGGATCCGTGACGTGTCGCTGCGCGATCGCGCTCACGCGCCGCCGCTGGCCTTGAAGTCGTCGGGCGAGACGTTGTCGAGGAATTCGCGGAACTTCTCCACCTCGTCCTCTTTCTCGTCCGGACCGTCCTCGCTGTCCTCGTCCGGGATCAACAGTCCGGCCTCGGCGAGCACTTCCTCGTCGGCGATGATCGGCACCTCGGCGCGCATGGCCACTGCGATCGAATCCGACGGCCGTGCCGATACCCGCACATCCCCGGAGAACACCATCTCCGCGTAGAAGGTGCCCTCCTGCATGTCGACGATGCGAACTTCGACGAGGGTTTGACCGAATTCCTCGATCAGGTTCACGATCAGGTCGTGGGTCAGTGGGCGCGGCGGCTCGATACCCTTCTGGCGCAACGCAATCGACGCAGCCTCACTCTGTCCGATCCAAATGGGCAGATACCGCTCGCCGTCCACTTCACGCAGCAACAGGACCGGTTGACTCTGCGGCGGCTCGACCCGAATGCCCACCACACGCATCTCGCTCATCTCGCACCTCCGACCGCCTGGTAGTTGTCCACGACGCTACACCGCGTCAGTCGAGCACGCCGCGTACCGCCTGCTTGACCAGCTGGGTGTGCAGTGTCACCGACAAGGCGGCGATCTCACGGACGAGTTCCTCGGCCCGGTCGCGGGCTCCGGTGCCCTTACCCTTCGCGATCGGGCTCGCGATCTGCGCGACGAGGCCGGCCTCACGTTCGGCCGAAACCTTGAACGCCCGCAGATGCCGGGTCTCGACGCCGTAGTTGGCCAGCGCCGCGGCCGCCTCGACCAGACGGACCGCGTCCTCGTCGAAGAATCCTGCGGGCCCCGGCGTCAGCAGTCCGTTGCGCTGCAGTTCGGTAACGAACGCCGAGTCGACCCCGGTGCGTTCGATCAGCGATTCGCGTGACACACGTCCGCCCCGGGCGGAGAAATCGGTGGCCGGGGCGACGACGCTGCGTGCCGAGGACAACGCCGTGGTGCCACCTCGACCGAATCCGCCGTCGCCGTTGTCGATGGCCTCGAGTTGTTCCTTGATGACCTTCAGCGGCAGGTAACGGTCGCGCTGCGCGGTCAGCACGAACCGCAGCCGCTCACAGTCGGCCTCACTGAAGCGCCGGTACCCCGAGGGCGCGCGTTCGGGCGTGATCAACCCTTCCGATTCGAGGAATCGGATCTTGGAGATCGTCACGTCCGGGAAGTCGTCGCGCAACAGCGCCAGGACCGATCCGATGGACATCGATCCTTCGCCGCGCTGTCCCGCAGTGGAGGCCGGCACTGCGCTCAGGCGCCGGTGCTATCGCGAGGACCGCTCAGGAACACCAGTCGGAACTTGCCGATCTGGACTTCATCGCCATTGGTCAGCGTCGCACTGTCGACGGGCTCGCGGTTGACGTAGGTCCCGTTCAGGCTGCCCACGTCGACCACCTGGAACTCGGTCTCGTTGAGCCGGAACTCCGCGTGCCGGCGGCTCACCGTGACGTCGTCGAGGAAAATGTCGCTGTCGGGATGCCGACCCGCCGAGGTCGTCGGCTGATCGAGCAGGAACCGCGAGCCCGCGTTCGGGCCGCGCTTGACGACAAGCAGCGCGGTACCGGGTGACAGTCGCTCCACCCCGGTATCGGCTGGTTCACCCGAGGACGCTCCCGCATCGAGTTCGTTGATGAACTCCTCACGGAACACCGATGTGGTTTCCACCGGCGCCTCGTAGTCATTGTCGCTATCGCTCACCGCTTCTCCTTCGTCGTCGTCCACTCGTCACCGGCGTCGACACCGAGTCGCACTGCGGGTGCAGGCCCATAAACGGGCACACATCCCAGCTGATTCCGATGAGGTAAACCGTACCGTCTGAGTCGAACACGCCTGCGCCCGACTCGACCGAACACCGATGATCATACGTTCCCGCGTAGCGGGAGGGGTCAGCCTTCGATGACCTCGCGGTAACCGTCGGCATCGAGCATGTCGGCCAGCTGTGCGTCGAGCTCCGCGGCGTCGGACACCGTGATCTCGACCAGCCAGCCGGAGTCGTAGGGTTCCGAGTTCACCAGGTCGGGTGCCGATTCCAATTCGTCGTTGGCATTGGAGATCGTTCCGTTGAGCGGGCCGAAGATGTCGGAGACACTCTTGGTCGATTCCACCTCCGCGAACGATTCCCCCGCCTCGACCTCGGAGTCGATGTCGGGCAACTGGACGAACACCACGTCACCGAGCTGATCCTGTGCGTAGTCGGTGATGCCCACCCGCACCGTGGTCGGCCCGATCTTGCGCACCCATTCGTGCTCGGGGGTGTAGCTGAGTTCGGCCGGCACATTCGTATCGCTCACGTGGATACCCCTTTCTCGTCCCTGGCGACTCTAGGCCATGCCACCGGCGCTCGGCACGGCAGCGCGCGGCATGGTGCGCACAACCATGATCGTCTGCGCCCAGTAGAGGACGAACGACCACAGATAGAGTCCGACGCCCCAGATGAGGAATGCCCATCCGATCGGGTAGCAGATCGTGCCGATCACCGAATCGAGTTGTCCGGCAAGCAGCCACGGGAAGGCGCTCATCAACGCGAACGTCGCCGCCTTACCGATGTAGAGGACCGGCAACGCGAGCAGTCCCCGACTGCGCAGCAACGGGCCGGTGGCGAACAGCAGGACGTCACGCGCGATGATGACGCCGATCAACCACCACGGCACGAATTCGCGGATGCCGAAGGCGATCGGGATGATCACGATGTAGAGACGATCGGCGGCCGGGTCGAGCAGTTCCCCGATTCGCGACGACTGGTCGAGGATGCGTGCGAGCTTGCCGTCGAGCCAGTCGGAGAATCCGGAGAACAGCAGGATTGCGAACGCCCAGCCGTCGGCGTGCAGTCCCAGCAGCAGCCACAGGAACACCGGGATCAGGGCCAGCCGCAGCAGGCTCAGTGCGTTGGGAACCGTCAGGATGCGATCCCCGTTGTCGCCGGCCGGCGCCGGGCTCACCGGAAGATTCCGATGATGCCCTGCAGCGTTTTCGCCCCACCGGAGGCGAAGAGGTTGTCGTGGACCATGTACGTCCATGTGGTGGTCGACCGGTGCAGATGCGCGGACCCGAGGTCGACGCCGTCGTTGGTGATCGTCGCCTCACGGAAGGTCTTGCGCGCGTCCTCGACCGCCTGCGTCGGCAGGTTGGTGAACTCGTCGAGGATGAGGCGGTGGAACTCGTCGAGCGGGCTCTCCTTGCCGATCGCACGCAGGTGGATGCTCGCCCGGACGTCCGAGACGAACGCGAGGTGGTCGGCCCAGGCCCGGTCGAGGTGATAGAGCATGATCTCGCGGGCGGCCTGGACGAGCACGTCACGGTCGACGGGTTCGGTTGGCGCGGGCGCGGTATCGGGCTCGTCGGCGTCGGCAGCTGCCGCGGAGTCGGTGTCTGTTTCCGAATCGGGGTCTGTTTCCGAATCGGGGTCTGTTTCCGAATCGGTGCCTGTTTCCGAATCGGGGTCCACTGCCGAGTCGGTGTCCGCTTGCGAATCGGTGCTGGTCCCGGTCAGCTCGGCGTATCGCGCGCTCTCGAGTTCGGCGAGCTCGTCGAGCGCGGTGTCGGTGGTGAGAACCTGCATCCGGCGGGCCACGACGATGTCGCGCTGCTGATTGACCAGCTTGTTGTAGCGCCAGGTATTGGCGTGCAGTTCGAGCATCACGCCCTCGGCTACACGCTGCGCCTGCTCGATGAGGTCGATGCCCTTCTGACCCATCGACCCGTCCTCCTCCTGCGACACCGGGTCCCGCTTGAACGCGAGATTACGTGTCACCACCGGGTCCTCGAGGCTGCTGAAGAACACCGAGCGGCCGGGGTCGCCCTGTCGTCCCGCGCGGCCGCGGAGCTGGTTGTCCAGCCGCTCGGTGTCGTGGCGGCCGGTGCCCACCACGCAGAGGCCGCCGAGTTCCACCACCTCGTCGCGGGCCTCCTCGTTCTCGTCGGAGCCACCCAGCCTGATGTCGGTGCCTCGCCCGGCCATCTGCGTCGACACGGTGACCGCACCCTTGATGCCCGCCTCGGCGATGATCTTGGCCTCTTCGGCGTCGTTCTTCGCGTTGAGGACCACGCAGGGCACGCCGGCCTTCTCCAGGAAGTAGGCGAGCTCTTCGGATTCGGCGACGTCGTGGGTGCCGATCAGCACCGGCTGTCCGGTCTCGTGCACCTCGGCAACGTAGGAGACCACCGCTTCGACCTTGTTGGCCTTCGTGTCGTACACCCGGTCGGGCAGATCCTCCCGCACGTTCGGGGTATTCGGCGGGATCTGCGACACCCGCAGTCCGTAGAACTGGCGGAACTGCTCGCCGGCGGCCAGTGCCGTACCGGTCATGCCGCACACCGTCGGATACCGGCCGATCAGCGCCTGCACGGTGATCGTGTCGATCACCTCGCCCGAATCCGTTTGCGCGAGACCCTCTTTGATCTCCACGGCGGCCTGCACCCCGTCGGGCCAGCGCTGCAGTTGCGCCACGCGGCCGCGCGACGCGTTGATCAGGTGGACTCCCCCGTCGCGCACGATGTAGTGCACGTCGCGGTCGAGCAGATAGTGCGCGTGCATCGCGATGTTGACGTGGACCAGCGTCGTCCCCACGTGCTCCTCGTCGTAGAGATCGATCCCGCCGAGTTCCTCTTCGACGAAGGCGGCGCCCTCCTCGGTGAGGGTGACGTTGCGTCCCTCTGTGTCGACCTCGTAGTGCTTGTTCTTCATCCGACCGACGACGTCGTGGATCGCAGTGTCGGGTACCTCCGCGTCGGTGGAGCCGGCAAGCACCAGCGGGATGAGCGCCTCGTCCACCAGCACCGAGTCGGCCTCGTCGATGATGGCGACATCCGGGGTCGGCGACACCAGATCGTCTGGCGACTGGGCGAGCTGGTCGCGCAGCACGTCGAAGCCGATCTCGTTCACCGACCCGTAGGTGACATCGGCGGCGTAGGCGCGCGTCCGCTCGGTCCGCGTCGAGTTCTCCGACACGGCGTGCACCGTGATGCCGAAGGCGTCGAACAGCGGTTTCATCCATTCGGCATCGCGGGTGGCGAGGTAGTCGTTCACCGAGATGACGTGTACCTGGTGACCCTCGAGGACGTGACCGACCGCCGCGATCGCACCGGCGAGGGTCTTGCCCTCACCGGTCGCCATCTCGATGACGTCGCCCTCGAGCAACCGCAACGCGCCCTGCAGCTGCACGTCGAACGGCCGCAGCCCGAGGGAACGGTCGGCGGCTTCGCGCACCAGGGCCATGAACTTGGCACGGTCGGCCGGTGAGGCGCCGATGTCGAGCTTCTCGGCCTCCGGCCGGAACTGCGCGTCGTCGAGCTCCGCGGCCCATTCGGTGTGCTCCTCGGCGTCCTTGATCAAGCCCACCGATTTCGACTGATTGCGCGTCGACTGAGCTCCGAGCAACCGCCACATGCTGTTCGTCAGCTTTCCCACGAACGCCTCTCCTGCTTCGTCACCTGTTGCCGCCTCTGCCGACCCGGCGGAATCGACCACCACGGTACGCGGCCGCGATCTGCCCGCCCACGGTGGCGGTGGTGTTCGCCACACCCGCTCGACGCACCGTTCACGGATGTCGCCAAGATCACCGGTGATCGTCATCGCTGCCGCGCGGGCACGGTGCACCCTGCGCTGTTTCCTCGACTAACGTTTGTGACGTGGGCATCAATGTCGAAAGCTCGACGGATCCGCGGCACCAACACGGTTCACGCCCGGTGGTGGTGTGGCCCGTGCGTCGACGACGACCGGGTCGCGGTTTCACCAGATCACTGGTCGGCGCGACGTTGTTCGCCGTCGCCGCGACTGCTTGCGGGTCGAATTCCGCGACCGCGCATCCCTCGAATGATCCGGCCACACTCGTCGGGAAGTCCTTCACCTCGACATCGGTCTCCGGCACACCCATTCCCGGTGGCGGCCCGCTCTCTGTGGCCTTTCCCGAGGCCGGTCGCATCTCGGCCACCGCCGGTTGCAACCGGCACATGGGTCGGCTCACCGTCAGTGGCGACACGATGTCCGCAGGCGATCTGGCATCGACGATGATGGCGTGCCCGCCACCACGCGACGGTGCCGACGCGTGGCTGAGCACCTTCCTGACATCTCCGGTGACCTGGAAGTACGGGGATTCGACACTCACCTTGACCTCTGCTGGGAGCACCGCCGTCCTCACCGAGGATCCCCCCAAGACCTGAGCGTGATCAGCTCGCTCACAATCACATTCACTCGAGACAGGAATTGCATTGACTGACGTCACGCCCACAGTGGTCACCGTCACCGGGGCCGCGGGGAGTATCGGATACGCCTCGGTTTTCCGGATCGCTGCCGGTGACATGCTCGGCCCCGACCAGCCGGTCGCGCTGCGTCTCCTCGAACTGCCGCAGGCGGTGGCGGCTGCCGGCGGGACGGCGATGGAGTTGCAGGACGGAGCCTTTGAGCTGCTCAGCTCTGTCGACATCTACGACGACCCCCGCGCGGCGTTCGACGGGGCCGACTTCGGCCTGCTCATCGGCGCCAAACCCCGCAGCAAAGGTATGGAGCGTGCCGACCTGCTGGCCGCGAACTCCGCGATCTTCGCCGAACAGGGATCGGTGATCAACGAGGTGGCCGCCGACGACATCCGCGTGATCGTGGTGGGCAACCCGGCCAACACCAACGCTGCGGTCGCCGCCGCGCACGCTCCCGACGTCCCCGGCGAACGCTTCACCGCGCTCACCAGACTCGACCACAATCGTGCGATCGCCCAGCTCGCCGCGCACACCGGCACCCCTGTGCGTGACATCCAACGGGTGGCGATCTGGGGTAATCACTCGGCCACCCAGTACCCCGACATCTTCCACGCCCGGGTCGGCGATCGCAGCGGCGCCGAGATCGCCACCGACGAGGACTGGCTGGTCAACGATTTCATCCCCACCGTGGCCAAACGCGGCACGGCGATCATCGAGGCCCGTGGCGCCTCGTCGGCGGCGTCGGCGGCCAACGCGACCATCGATCATGTCCGCGACTGGGTGCTGGGCACGCCCGACGGGGACTGGACGTCGGCGGCACTGCCGTCGCCCGGTGCCTACGGGATACCCGAGGGCATCCTCAGTTCGTTTCCCGTGCGTGCGGTCGACGGGCGCTGGGAGATCGTCGAGGGGCTCGAGATCAACGACTTCTCGCGGGCGCGGATCGATGCATCGGTCGCCGAGTTGCAGTCGGAACTCGATGCGGTGTCCAAACTCGCCGAAGCCTAGGACCAAAGACCCAACAGTGCAGCCTGAGAAGACACCCGGGCTTAAGCTTTGATTCATGGCAAAGAAGTCGAAGAGCAGTAAACCCCCGAAGATCTCGAACAAGGTGTACGAGGCGGAACTGTTCCGACTACAGACAGAACTGGTCAAACTGCAGGAATGGGTGCGCGAGACGCGGTCACGCGTGGTGGTGATCTTCGAGGGACGCGACGCCGCCGGCAAGGGCGGCACGATCAAGCGGATCACCGAGTACCTGAGTCCGCGGATCGCGCGCGTGGCCGCGCTGCCGGCACCGACGGATCGTGAACGCGGACAGTGGTATTACCAGCGTTACGTCGCGCACCTGCCGGCCCCCGGTGAGATCGTGCTCTTCGACCGCTCCTGGTACAACCGTGCCGGAGTGGAGAAGGTGATGGGCTTCTGCACCCCCGAGGAGCACACCCGATTCCTCAGGCAGACACCGATCTTCGAGCAGATGCTGATCGACGACGGCATCCTGCTGCGCAAGTACTGGTTCTCGGTTTCCGACGAGGAACAGTTGCGCCGGTTCCGTTCCCGCATGAGCGACCCGGTGCGCCAGTGGAAGCTCAGCCCGATGGACCTCGAATCGGTGTACCGCTGGGAAGACTATTCGCGGGCCAAGGACGAGATGATGGTGCACACCGACACCGCGATGAGTCCGTGGTACGTCGTGGAGTCCGATATCAAGAAGCACGCCCGGCTCAACATGATCGCGCACCTGCTCTCGACCATCGACTACGCGGAGGTGCCACACCCCGAGGTGTCGCTGCCCAAGAAGCCGGTCGAGAGCGGCAACTATCACCGCCCGCCGCGGTCATTGTCGAAGTACGTACCCGATCACGTCGAGTTGCTGATCGAAAAGGACGACTGAGGCGAGTCTGCGACAACGATCCCTGCTGCGTGCGCGGCAGCGCGATATGCGGTGGCCAGTGAGTCCACCGTCTCGTGCGCGTTGAGCCCGCTGGGATTGGGTACCACCCACACCGCCGCACCACTCCAGTCGAGCGGCTGTGGCCCGGGGGTGAGCGCACGGATGCCGAAAGCCGTGCGATAGGCCGTGATCCCGGCGATCGCGACCACGGTAGGGCCGATCTCACTCACACGTGTGCGCAATCGCTCTGCGCCCGATCGGATTTCGGCGGCCGTCAGCTCGGCGGCTGCGGCCGTCGCCCGCGCCACAACGTTGGTGATGCCGATCCCCCGGGCGATGAGGTGATCCCGGTCGGCGGCGCGCATCCCGGCCGAGGCGTCGATCAGATGGTCGGTGATGCCGGCCCGGTACAGCGCCGGATAGAAGCGGTTGCCGGGACGTGCGAAGTGCGCGCCGGTCGCCGCGCTCCACAGACCGGGGTTGATTCCGACGAACAGCAGCCGACAACCCGGAGCGACGAGATCGGCGATCTCGCGGTCGCGATATCTCAGCAGTTCGGCGCGGGTGAATCGTGCTTTTGCCATCAATTCACCGTAGCGACCGGCTTCACTGTGGCGACCGGGTTGCGCCCGGCCCGCCGAGCGCCTTCGATCAGGAGAATGGGTGAGCACGGCACGTCCGGTGCGGACGGGATACCGCTGATCGTCGTCGATGCGGCCAATGTGGTCGGTTCGGTGCCCGACGGCTGGTGGCGTGACCGTCGCGGTGCCACCCGTCGCCTCCGCGACGCTCTCGTGCCGGTGGCCGCTGCAGGTCTGCCGGACTTCGCCGGCCCGGTGGAGGTCGTCATGGTGGTGGAAGGCGCCGCTCGCGGGGTCCCGTCGCGACCCGAGGTGAGCGTCGTCGAGGCCGATGGTTCCGGTGACGACGCGATCGTCGCCCTGGTCGCCGCCCAAGCGGGCCGGACGGTGACAGTGGTCACCGCCGACCGCGAATTACGTTCGCGCGTCGAGTCTCTCGGTGCGTCGACGGCCGGTCCCAGCGCGGTTCGACGATGACCGGCCGAGGCGAAATCCCAGTCGCTACCATGGAAATTGGGGTTGCTCCCCCGGGATGCGACGAAAGGATGATCATGGCCCGCTATGAGCTGCCGACACTGGAGGATCTGCGAGATCTGGGAGTGCGGCAGGAGAATGCGATCACAATCTACGCGGAGACCTCGCCGGCACCCGATGAGCGCGAGGACAGCTACCTCAACGCCAAGAGTGCCTTCGACCGCGCGGTGCGCGAATTACGCGAATCGGGTATTCGTCACGCCACCGAGGAGGCGTTGCGTGAGCAGTGGGAGAAGGTCCGCACCGATGAGGCGTGGGCCCGGCTGTCCAAATCGCTCGCGATCTTCCTCTCCCCCAGCCAGGCGCAGGTGTTCATCCTGCCCAACCGGCTGGAGAACCAGATGCAGGTGGGCACCTACTTCGACCTCGGCCAGATCGTACGGGCGGTGACCAGCGAGCAGACCGCGTACGCGTTGACGCTGTCGGCCAATGGCTGGAATCTGTGGAAGGCCACTCCGACGACCGTCGCCACCGAGATGCCCCTCACCGGCGATCACGCGGTCGACGTCGCCGACGCCACCAATCGCGCCACCATCCGTGACCGCGGACATGTCCGCCGCCTGGCAGGCGACGAAGGCAAGAAGGTGTTGCTCGAGAAGTACGCCAAGCGTGTGGCCGAGGCCGTGCGCGCCGAGTTGGCCCCCGGAGACCCCAATGGGGAACAGCCGCTGTTCCTGTTCGCCACCGATCCGCTGCTCGACATGTACCGGGCCGCCGAGACCACCCGCCGCGTCATTGCTGTGCCCGGCGCCTCCGACGAACTGCGCGCCGACGAGATCGACGCCGCGATCCGCGCCGAGATGCCGGCGTTGAACGCCGAACGCGACAATGCCCTGGTTGAACGCATCGCCGACGGTGTTGCTCGTGGCCTGGTGGCCACCGACCTCGCCGACATCAGCAAGGCCGCCGCCGGCGGAGCGGTCGACACCCTCGTCTACGAGTTCACCGTCGACATCTTCGGCCACATCGACGCCGAGACGGGAGACCTCACCTACGACGACGAGGGCTACGACCTGCTCTCGAAGATCGTGGTCGCGGTCCTCGGTCAGGGTGGCACCGTGGTCGCCGTGCGCGCCTCGGAGATCACGTCGTCGGTGTGGAACGGCACCGCAGTCGCGGGTCTGCGTTACCCGATGAGTTGATTCACGAGCACCGCCGGGTCCTGGCACGGGACTCGGCGGTGAGTCATTTCCGGAGTGTTCGGACCGAAGAACCCACCAAGGAGTAGCTCTATGGCACGGACTGTGGCGGACAACATGATCGAGACACTCGGACGCTGTGGGGTGCAGCGTGTCTACGGGATACCCGGAGACTCGCTCAACGGCTTCACCGACGCCCTCCGCCGAGACGGATCCATCAGATGGCAGCATGTCCGTCACGAGGAGGGTGCGGCGTTCGCCGCGGCCGCCGAGGCCACCCTCACCGGCGAACTCGCCGTGTGCGCGGGGAGTTGTGGGCCGGGAAACCTGCACCTGATCAACGGATTGTTCGACGCCCAGCGCAGCCGTGTGCCGGTGCTGGCGATCGCAGCGCACATCCCCGCACCCGAGATCGGTAGCGGCTACTTTCAGGAGACGCACCCCGAGCAGTTGTTCGTCGAGTGCAGCGACTTCTGCGAGATGGTGAGTACACCGGAACAGCTTCCACGGCTCCTCGACGTCGCCATCCGGACGGCGGTGGAACGGCGCGGCGTTGCCGTCCTCGTGATCCCCGGGGAGATTTTCCTGGCCAAGGAGACCGATCGGCGCGACGGCAGTCCGATCCGGGCCATCGAGAAAGTGGTGCGTCCCACCGCAACTCAGTTGCAGCAGCTCGCCGATCACCTCAACTCGTCGGAGAACGTCACGATCCTGGCCGGGGCCGGAGTGCAGGGAGCCCACGATGATCTGGTGGAACTCGCCAGCGCCCTGCAGGCACCCGTGGTTCATGCGTTGCGTGGCAAGGAGTTCGTGGAGTACGACAACCCCTACGACGTCGGCATGACCGGTCTGCTGGGATTCTCGTCCGGCTATCGCGCCATCGAGAAGTGCGACACGCTCCTGATGCTGGGCACCGATTTTCCCTATCAACAGTTCTATCCGTCGAAGGCGACGATCGTCCAGGTCGACATCCGCGGCGAACAGATCGGACGACGCACCCCGGTGGACATCGGTTTGGTGGGCAGTGTCGCCGACACTTTGCCGGCGCTCACCCCGCTGATCAACCGCAATCGCAGTTCGGATCATCTGCGGTCATCCCGCGATCACTATGTGAAAGCCCGTAATTCGCTCAACGATCTCGCCGTCGACGACGGCAAGACACCGATCCATCCGCAGTACCTCACCGCTCTGCTGAGCGACCATGCCGCCGAGGACGCGGTGTTCATCCCCGATGTCGGCTCACCGGTGGTGTGGGCCGCCCGCTATCTCCGCATGAACGGTGCGCGCCGGCTCATCGGATCGTTCACACACGGTTCGATGGCCAACGCGGTGTCGCAGGCCGTCGGTGCCCAGTCCGCGTTCCCCGACCGTCAGGTGATCGCGCTGGCCGGAGACGGTGGACTGACGATGCTCCTCGGCGAATTGATCACGATCACCCAGAACAAGCTGCCGGTCAAGATCGTCGTGTTCAACAATTCGTCGCTGAACTTCGTCGAGGTGGAGATGAAGGCCGCGGGATTCGTCAACTACGGCACCGATCTGCAGAACCCGGATTTCGCGAAGATGGCCGAGGCCATCGGCGTGTACGGGCGGCGGGTGGAAGCTCCGGGCGAACTGGATTCGGCGGTGCGCGAGTTCCTGGCGCATGACGGTCCCGCCTTGCTCGACGTCGTCACCGCTCGCCAGGAGCTGTCGATCCCCCCGACGGTGTCTGCCGCGCAGGCCAAGGGTTTCACGCTGTACGCGATCCGCACCGTCATGTCCGGCCGTGGTGACGAGCTCGTCGACCTCGCCGAGACCAATCTGTTCCGTCGCCTTTTCGACTGAATACATCGCGCGCCCAATGCGTCCGGCTTGTCAGCGGGTGATCCGCCGCAGATCGGTGCGCAGCATCATCACGTTGTAGTCGGTCCAGCGTGACGCGTTGAAGTACAGGTACGGCGAGTTGCCGGTCAGTGCAGGCGATTTCGGTTGCATCATCGGCGCGTACAACACCGGATACCCGGGTGTGACGATGTAATGCGCTGCGCTCCAGGGACCCTGGGGATGGTCGGCTGTTCGCAGGCGTATGCCGTTGTCGCCGTCGAGCATGATGTATTTGTTCAGATACGGGCTCCACGACACCGAGAGTTCGGTGATCGGCGCGCCGACGACGGGCGTGGCCGCAGCGATGCCCTCGACCCACGCGGACCCGTTCCAGTACCGGTACGCGCCAAGGGTCAGCATGTCGCCGGGCTGTACACGCCCGAGGTAGGCGGCGCCGTTGCGACCGTTGGGCGTCCCGAACTGGTAGACGTACCCGGCGTCGGTGCCGTGCCCCATCACGTAGGCGCTCTGCTGGAAGTTGGCGTTGCCGGTGGACAGCGGACGCAGCCCGAACGGCAGCGCCGCCGACACCGGGGCGTTGATGAGATAGGTGGACGGGTCACGCGTCCATGTCTGGCCGTTGTCGTCGGAATAGGCGATCCCGGAGAAGTTGGTGTCCCACACTCCGGCCGCACCCCAGTGCCGCACCGACATGAAGTTGATGAACTGCCGATGGCCGCCATTTCTCGGCACCGAGATCGCGGCGGTGGGGATGTTGGTGACCTCGACGGGGTCGACGTTGACCGCCCGGAACAACTCCCGCGCAAAGGTTGGTTGAGCGGCGTCGACGACGCTTCCCGAGGTCGCGTCTCCCGGCTTGGCGTCGGGCACGGAAATCCCGTTGGCAAGGTCGTTGTCGTTGCTGCGCAACAGTACGTTGTTGCGCCATTGCTGGCCGGCCACGCTGCAGTCACCGAAGGTGTCGCCGAATGCCATCAGTGTCTGCCCGGAACCGTTGTCCCAGCTCACACCGACATCGGTGCCCGAGATGGTGAACCGTTTGAATGTACTGTTCGCGCTTCGCGGTCCGGTCACCCAGGCGACGCTGCTAGTGCTCGCACTCGCGTAAACCGGCAGTGGTCCCTGAGTTCCCTGCGCGGGATTCGACGACGACCCCAGCGACCCCGACGATGAGCCCGACGATCCCAGCGACCCCGACGATGAGCCCGAGGAGCCGAGCGATCCCGAACTGCTACCCAGGTCGGGAAGTGAGCCCGTCCCCGAGTTGCCGCACGGTTCGGCGGCCGCCATACCGGCGTACGCGGTGGTCAGCCAGGCCGCCGACGCGACGAGCGCACACGACACCAACAACGGTGCGATCCGTCGGCGCATCACCTCACCTGTCCTCTCACCAGAGCCGAACCACCCGAACGATGTGGTCCATGTGACCAATGTGATTCAAGAGGAGATTGTGACAGAAGTGACTTAGGTTGCGCTCGAAACCGGATCACGAACCCGTACCGGCTCGGACACGGTCCGCACCGTCTACTCCGCGCGGGAGAACTCCGACGCTCGGGCCACCTGCTCGGCGGAGATCGCGACCCCGGTGTACTTCTCGAACTGGGCGGCCGCCTGCAACGCGATCACCTGGGCGCCGGTGATGACCTGCTTGCCGGCCGTCTCCGCGGCAACCACGAGCGGCGTGCGATCCGGGAAGGCGACCACGTCGAATACGACATCGGCGGCGGCGATGGCGTCGTCGGCAAACGACTGCACCTGCGAGTCGGGCCCCTGCATACCCAGCGGGGTGACGTTGACGATCACCGATGCGCCAGGCGGCACGGTGTCGGAGGTACTGCGGTAGCCGTACTTCGCCGCGAGCGCCGCCCCCGCATCCGCGTTGCGCGCCAAGACAGTGAGATCGGTGAACCCGGCGCCGCGAAATGCCGCGACCACCGCCTTGGCCATGCCACCGGATCCGCGAACCACCACCGGGGCGGCCGGGTCGATCGCGGCGTCGGCGATCAATGCGGCGACCGCTTCGTAGTCGGTGTTCGACGCGATGAGCCGTTGTCCCTCGTGCACGATCGTGTTGACCGACTCGATGGCGGCCGCCGACGGCTCCACCTCGTCGACCAGCGGTATCACAGCCTCCTTGAAGGGCATCGACACCGAACACCCTCGAATACCCAGTGCCCGCACACCGCGGATCGCGCCTTCGATGTCGGTGGTGGTGAACGCCTTGTAGATGAAGTTGAGCCCGAGCTCGTCGTACAGGTAATTGTGAAAACGTGTGCCGATGTTCGACGGCCGGGCCGCCAGCGAGATGCACAGCGTCATGTCCTTGTTCAAAATCGGCATGACTACAACGTAGCCCGCTTCGCATCCCATACGGCCTCTGTCGCTTTTGCGGAGTACCGGAACGGCGTCTAGCCTCAGCCCCGGCGCACCAGACTAATTCCGGGAGGTCGGCACTGTGGGATGGAACACATATGTGGCACTGGGTGATTCGTTCACCGAAGGTGTGGGTGATCCTGATCCCGCTCGGCCCAACGGGCTGCGAGGATGGGCCGACCGCGTGGCAGAGCAGCTCGCCGTGACGAATCCGGACCTGCGCTACGCCAACCTCGCCGTGCGCGGCAAGCTGCTCGACGAGATCATCGACGACCAGCTCGCACCGGCGGTGGCGATGTCACCGGATCTGGTCACCATCCACGCGGGTGGCAACGATCTCATGCGTCCGGGCGTCGACATCGACGCACTCATCGACCGATACGACAATGCGCTGGGCGAACTCGCCGCCAGCGGTGCCACCGTGGTGGTGTTCACCGCGTACGACGCCGGTTGGGCGCCCGTGTTCCGGATGATGCGGGGTCGCTGCGCGATCTTCAATGAACTGCTCCGGGAAGCAATCGACCGTCACGGCGCGCGGGTCCTCGACTTCTGGCGCCTGTCCGGCTACGACGATTACCGCATGTGGGACACCGACCGGCTGCACATGTCCACCGCCGGCCACACCCGAATGGCCGCGGAGGTCCTCGATCTGCTCGGCGCACCCCACGACATCGCGATCACCCCGCTCGCCCCGCAGCCCACCATGCCGCGCGACGCCCGGCGCCGCGACGACCTGCAGTGGGCGCGCACCTTCCTCTACCCGTGGGTGATGCGGCGTGTGCGCGGGGTGTCGTCGGGCGACGGCGTCGCACCGCGGTGGGCCGCACCGGTCCCCGCGCTCGATACACTCGGCTGAGATCAGCGGCCGAATCCGGCGTCGCGCAGCGCCTGCGCCATCGATCCGCTCGGTGCCGAATCCCGTTGTGCCCGTTGACCTCGGCCACCCTGGCGGCGTCCGGCTGCTCCCTTCGCACGGTCTGCGCCACCGTCGCCGCGAGCCGCGCCACCCCGTTCGGCACGCCCACCGGGTTTCGCGGTTTTCGCGTCGTCGTCGAGACGCAGGCTCAGGCCGATGCGCTGACGTTGCACATCGACGTCGATCACCTTGACCCGTACCACCTGCCCGGACCGCACCACCTCGTGTGGGTCGGAAACGAATCGGTTCGCCATCGCCGACACGTGGACGAGCCCGTCCTGATGAACGCCGACATCGACGAATGCGCCGAAGGCGGCCACGTTGGTCACCACGCCTTCGAGCACCATGCCGGGGGTGAGGTCGGCGACCTTGGTGACACCGGCGGCGAAGGTGGCGGTGCTGAATGCCGGTCGCGGATCGCGCCCGGGTTTCTCGAGTTCGGCCAGGATGTCGGTGACCGTGGGAACCCCGAACCGGTCGTCGGCGAAGTCGGCCGGTCGCAGCGAAGTGAGTGTGCGATGGTCGCCGATCAGTTCGGCCAGGGCCAGTCCGGATCGGTCGAGTATGCGGTGCACCACCGGATACGCCTCGGGGTGCACGCCCGACGCGTCGAGCGGGTCGTCGCCCCCGGTGATCCGCAGGAATCCCGCGCATTGCTCGAATGCCTTGGGACCCAACCGCGGAACATCGAGCAGGGCACCACGGCTACGGAATGGTCCGGTGGCGTCGCGGTGCGCCACGATCGCCTCGGCCAGACCCGGCGTCACTCCTGAGACGCGCGCGAGCAGCGGTACCGACGCGGTGTTGAGGTCCACACCGACCGCGTTCACGGCGTCTTCGACCACGGCGTCGAGGCTGCGCGCCAGCGTGCCCGGTGTCACGTCGTGTTGGTATTGGCCCACACCAATGGATTTCGGGTCGATCTTCACCAACTCTGCCAGCGGGTCCTGCAGCCGACGCGCGATGGACACCGCACCGCGTAACGAGACGTCGAGTTCGGGGAGTTCGGACGACGCGTACTCCGAGGCCGAGTAGACCGACGCGCCGGCCTCGCTGACCATTGCCTTCGCCGGCGGTGTAACGCCGGGACCGGTGATGTCGGAGATGAGTTCGGCAGCCAGCGCGTCGGTTTCGCGCGAGGCCGTGCCGTTACCCACCGCGATCAATTCCACGCCGTGGCGAGCGACCAGGGCCGCCAGCGTCGCCTTCGCGGCATCCCACTGCTTCTGGGGTTGATGCGGGTAGATCGCGCAGGTGTCGAGTACCTTGCCGGTGCCGTCGACCACCGCGACCTTCACGCCGGTGCGGAAGCCGGGATCGAGTCCCAGGGTGGTCCGGTTACCCGCGGGCGCGGCCAGCAACAGATCCCCGAGGTTCTTCGCGAACACCGTGACGGCGTCGTCCTCGGCCCGCTGACGCAGTCGCACCCGGGCGTCGATCCCGCTGCTGATCATGAGTTTGGTGCGCCACGCCCAGCGCACGGTTGTGGCCAGCCACCGCGTCGCGGCGGCGTCCGCGGTCAGGTTGACGCCCAGCGCGGCGGCCACCATCGCCTGGTAGGTGTCGTCGTCGCCCCCGTCGAAGTCAAGCGAGAGCACACCTTCCTTCTCGCCGCGGAAGACCGCGAGCACGCGGTGCGACGGCATGTTGACGAGCGGCTCGGAGAACTCGAAATAGTCGCGGAACTTCTGCCCGGCCACGCTCGCGGCCAGTTCGTCGGACCGGGCGCTGCTCCTCAGCGCCCCCTGCGTCCAGAACCGTTCCCGAATCGAACCGACAAGTTCGGCGTCCTCGGCCGCGCGCTCGATGACGATGTGTCGCGCACCCTCGAGCGCGGCGGCGACATCGGCGACGCTTTCGGAGACGAACTCGGCCGCGACGTCTTCGGGATCGAGGGTGGGGTTGTCGAGCAGCCGGGTGGCCAGCGGCTCGAGGCCCGCCTCGCGCGCGATCTGCGCCTTGGTCCGGCGTTTCGGTTTGAACGGGAGGTAGATGTCCTCGACTCGCGACTTGGTGTCGGCCGCCACGAGCGCGGCCCGCAGATCGTCGGTGAGCTTGCCCTGGTCGTGGATGGAGGTGAGCACCGCGACCCGACGTTCGTCGAGTTCGCGCAGATAGCGCAGCCGCTCGTCGAGGACACGCAATTGGGCATCGTCGAGGCTGCCGGTCATCTCCTTGCGGTAGCGCGCGATGAACGGGACGGTGGAGCCCTCGTCGAGCAACCGGACGGCGGCGGCCACCTGATGCTCGGTGACCTGCAGTTCGGAGGCCAGGCGGGTGGTGACGGGTGGAACTCCGGCGATGGTCGTCGATGCGGTCGAATTCACTCGGAGCACCCTACCCAACGGGAGCGACACCTCCTGCGCCGCCGGTAATGTGTCGCCCGCCGATATGCGACGGTTGTCCCATCCTGGTGACGTGCCGCGTCGTACCATCACTCATGGGTTTCGTCATCGGGTTCTCCCCGTGGATCGTCTACTGGATTCTGGTGGGCAACACCTCGTTTCGTGCTGCCGTACTCATCGCGTTGGCGCTGTCGGTTCTGGCGGTGGTGGTGCAGCGTGTGCGCCGTCAACCATGGCACTCACTCGAGGTGGGCGCCGTCGTCGTCTTCGTGGTGCTCACCGTCCTCGCGTTCACCGTGAGTGATGTGTTCCTGCAACGATGGCTGCAGCCTCTCGGCAACGCGGGTATCTTTCTGATCTCCCTGGTCGGCATCCTCATCGGTCGGCCGTTCGTGCGCGAGTACGCCACCGCCAGTGTCGACGCGACCACCGCACACACCGACGGTTTCCGGGTGATCACCACCGCGATGACCTGGATGTGGACCGCGGTGTTCGGGCTCATGACGATCATCTCCGCGATCCCGCCGATCGTGCAGGGACAAGCCACGATCCATGACGGTGCCTCCACCCTCTCGATCGTCTGCTACTGGGTGGTGCCGTTCACGCTGATGGGTCTGGCAGGCACGGCGTCGGGCCTGTTCCCGCCGTGGTTCGACCGGCAGACCAAGCGCATCGATCAGCGCGAGAGCGCCGGCACGCCGGCCCGGCCCGTCGCCCAACCCGCAGCGCTTCCCGACGAGATCGACCCGCAGATCGTGGTGACGGCACCCGCCGAGTCGCGCCACGACGAACCGTTCTCCGTCGGTGCCGACGCCGCAGGCCTTGCCAACGTGTCGATCGTGATGTCGGGCCAGGATCTGTTCGGACGCCTGTGGCAGTGGCAGGGCGTCCTCGCGGGCACCGGACAGGCCGCCGACGACATGATCTACGCGATGGAGTTCGTCGGCCCCGATGATCGTGCCGATCTGTTCATCCCGCCCGCCGAACCGTGGCAGTTGCGCGTCGAGGCCACCTCGGCGGACCACCGCACGGCGGTGACGGTGCTGCGCGAGCCCACTGCGCCCGGGGTGACGCTGGACCGGGTGGACGTCGACGGCCGGCCGGGTCTACTCGCGCGGCCCGGCGGCAGCGGGCCGCATCCCTCGGTGGTGTGTTTCGGCGGTTCCGAGGGTGGACTCGACTCGCAGATCGCCGTGGTCAACGCGCTCGCCTCCCGCGGCATCATGGCGCTGGCCTACAGCTGGCTCGACGACGTACCGGAAGCAGCCCCGATCGCCGACATCCCGCTCGAGCGTTTCGCCGGCGCCATCGCATGGCTCGCCGCGCATCGCGCGGCATCCGGCGACGGGGTTGCGGCTGTGGCGATCTCCCGCGGCGCGGAGGGACTCGCGGCCACCCTGGCCCGAGCAACCGACCTGCCGGTGTCGGCGGCCGTGCTGTTGAGTCCCAGCAACCTCACATGGCAGGCGATCGGCCCCGACGGTGAGATGCCCGACACCTCGTCGTGGACCTATCGCGGGCGGCCCTGCGACTACGCCGCACTTCCCAGCGGGGTGCTGATGCCCCAACTCGTGGGAAACGCGTGGCGGTTGTCGCGCGACGTCGCGGCGCACCGTCCGACGTTGCTGCGGCTGCGACCCGCCTACGAGTCCGGCCTGTCCGCGCTGCGATCCGATTCGGCGGCGCGTATCGAGTCCGAACGCATCACCTGTCCCCTGCTGTGCGTGAGTGGTTCTGACGACCGGCTGTGGCCGTCGGAACCTATGGCCGACGCGCTCATCGGTCGCCGAACGGGCCGGCCGGACAAACACATCCGCTACGAGGGTGCCGGCCATTTCCTGCGTCCGGGCCTCTACCCGGCCACCGTGCAGGTGACCGGAGGCATCGACATGGGTGGCCGCCCGCGCGAGCACGGGCTGGCGTGCCTTGCGCTGACCGGTGAGATCGTTGATTTCATCAGCCCGAAGTGACCGGCGACCAACCCAACGCCGGCCCGAATCACCGCCGTGCCGAGTTCGATCCGTTCGGTGCGCATCGCGGCGGCGGCCATCAGGGCGACCGGAGACGCGATACCGAACTGGAGGTGGCGATCTCGCAGCCAGACGCTGTCGAAGCCGAGTGTTTCGGCGAGATTGATCATCGCGAGGGTCTCGAGATGCCCGGCCCGTGGATCGGACTCGTCGAAACGGCCGATGGTCAGAAAACCCATCTTCTTCAGAGGTTCACCTCGATCCGGTCTGGGGCGTTGCACCATCTCATCGGGCCGAATCACGCCGCACCCCCTACGCTCGTCCGCTATGGCGAAGAACGTGAAACTGTCCCTCACCAACGGCCGCACCCTGGAGTACGACGAGGCCTCGATCTCCGTCGAATCGGGGGGCGCGTTGAAGGTGGTGGAGGAAACCGGTTATGTCACCTACTACGCACCGGCCGAGTGGCGCACCTTGGGTCACACCTCCGGCGGCACCACCACGTATCTCTGATCCTTGGCAATCCCTGATCCCTGTCCCCCGCTGGTCACCATCGATCACCCCAAGATGAGAACGTGGAGCGGTGAGCTTCTCAGCGCTTCATGACCCCGACCGGCGGGCGTTTGCCAGCGACAACTATTCGGGCGCGCATCCCGACGTCCTCGCCGCGGTCGTCGCCGCCAACGACGGCCACCTCCCGCCCTACGGCGACGACGTCTACACCGCCGCTCTGCGCGACGTGATCCGGGAGCACTTCGGTGAGGCGGCCGAGATCTATCCGGTGTTCAACGGGACCGGGGCCAACGTGGTGGGTTTGTCGGCGGTACTGCCCCGTGCGGGTGCCGCGGTGGCACCGATCGGCGCACACATCAATACCTCCGAAGGTGCCGCCCCCGAACAGATCTCCGGTATCAAGATTCTCGGCGTCCATACCGACGACGGGAAACTCGCACCCGCCGACATCGTGGCGTGGGCGCCCGATCGGGGCAACGAGCAGCGGGCCCAGCCGCACGCAGTGAGCATCAGTCAGACCACCGAGTTGGGGACGGTGTACGAGGTGGACGAGGTCGCGGCGCTCTGTGCCACCGCACACGACCTCGGACTCGCCGTGCACGTCGACGGTTCCCGGTTGTGGAATGCATCGGCCGCCCTCGGACGACGTTTTCGCGAGTTCACCACCGAGGTGGGAGTCGACGTGGTGAGTGTCGGTGGCACCAAGAATGGCGCACTTGCTGCCGAGGCCGTGGTGGTGCTCAACCCGGAACGCGTGACGGGAGTGGGCTATCTGCGAAAGTCCGCGACCCAGTTGTGCAGCAAGATGCGCTTCATCTCGGCGCAATTCCTGGCCCTGTTCGACGACGATCTCGGCCTGCGAAATGCGCTGCACGCCAACGCCATGGCTGCGCGGCTGCGGACCGCACTGGAGGATGCAGTGGTCTCCGGGCGTCTACCCGGGTTGACGTTCGCACAGCCCACCGACTCCAACGTCGTCTTCGCGCGGCTGCCCGTCGACATCGCAGACCGGATCCGCGAGCGCGTTCACTTCTACGACTGGAATCGCGAGGCCGGCGAGGTTCGCTGGATGACCGCCTGGGACACCAGCCCCGATGACGTCGACAGGTTTGTCGACGTCATCGCGCGGAGCTTCGGGAATCGCTGACCGATCACTCACTCACGGCTCGGAGGCTGCCTCACCCCACTTGCCACACGTCGGTGGCGGCGAGGCCGAGATCACCGAGTACGTCCAGGCGTTCGTTGTCGAAGTGCTCAGCAGCACAGCAGGCCCGTTGAAATGAGGATTCGGACCGGGGCCGACGACGACCACCTCGCCACGCGTCTGGGCGCCCTCGGCTGCGCGGGCGATGAACTTCTCGACCTCATCCCATCCGCGCCCATCCCGCGAAGCGCCGGGCTTATCCTGCGTCGCTTCGGCTACCGGAACCAATGTGATGAACACGCCCGAGCCGAACAGAGCAATTCTTCGAGTTCGTCGGAATCCTCGAGGATGGGCATTTTCCACAGCGACGCCTCACCGTTACGCCAAAGGCGGACGTAGCCGTTGATGGTGGGCCCCACCGCGACACGTGCGGCGCGACGAAAATCGAAGTCCTCAGCTCGTGCGCGTTCTGAGCGTCTGGTTTTTCTCACACCGGTCATGAATCCCCCGTCTCAGGTCAGTGGACTCATCCTTGCCCGTCGCAGCCACGCATTGCGCGGACGCTCACCGATTGTGGATAGCTCGATCCGCCGGCACGCTGTTGTGCACAACCGGCCAGAGAAACCATCGTGCCGCGCAACCCCGTGCTCGAGGACTAACGGATAACTAGATTCCGTCGGATCGCGGATCATCGGATTGCGATTTCCGCGTTGCGTCGCGCCGATGATGGCGCAGGTCGCCGCGGTGATGGGCCGGCTCGGCCACCGCGCGCGTCCCCAGGTTTACTGCTCGGCGTCGGTGCCGTAGGTGACGAGGAGCGGCGCATGATCGGAACGGCGGTCTGCGCGCGACGATTCTTTGTCCACGACAACGCTTCTGGCCGCGCGCGCGAGTCCCGGTGTGGCCAGCTGGTGATCCACTCGCCAGCCGACGTCGTTGTCGAAGGACTGCCCCGCCCAACTCCACCAGGTCAGCGGGCCGGGGCGCTGCCCGTAGACGCTCCGCACTACGTCGACCAGTCGCCGCGTACCCAGGATCGAATCGAACCACTGCCGGTCCTCGGGCAAGAAGCCGTCCATGGTTCGGGCGGCACGCCAGTTGGTCACGTCGTGTTGAGTGTGCGCGATGTTGAGATCGCCGAGGAGCAGGAACTCCCGGCCGCTTCTGCGCGCAGCGAGCCTATTGCGATTCACCTCGTGGCCGAAAGCATCGAGGAACCGCCGCTTACGTGCGTATTTCATCCCGCCGTCGGGTGGTTCGCGCATCGATCCGGGCCGCTGGAGGTGGGCGGGGAGTCCACCCTTGGGAAGGTAGAGGCAGGCAACCGTCACGGGCCGATCGGCGAGATCGACCTCAATGTACCGGCCCTGGGCGGCGAACTCTGCGAGTCCGCGTGCGCGGGGCGGGTGGGTTGCCCACGCACGCACCGCACACGCAGGCGATTTGGTCAGGATGGCGACCCCGTTCCGGCCGGCCACGGTGCCGACGTCAATAGCTGCCGAGTATCCGGGGAACTCCCCCACTTGCGAAGCAGTACAACGGAGTTCCTGAAGCGCGAGCACATCCGGCGATCGCGCGGACAGCCAGCCGTCGAATCCGCGACGACGCGCCGCCCGGATTCCGTTGACGTTGTAGGACGCCACAGTGAACGTATCGGCACCGCGGCTGCCCACGTCGGGCACGGTGCCTTCGACCTCGGTGACAGGTCTGATCGAGGGTGCAGCGCTCACCCGCTGTGGGTACCGACGTTGATGACCCGCCCGTCGGAGTCGCGATAGAAGAACCGGGTCACGCCCCATGGCTCGTCGGTGAGCGGATGGACGATCTCCACTCCGGCATCCGTCGCTCGCAAGAGCGCCTCGTGAACGTCGTCGACGAAAACAGAAACGTCGGGGTTGATCGGCGCGGATGCATCCTCGGTCATCACACTCAGTTGATGTCCGTAGTCGTCGCCGAGAGTGACGATCCACCCATGATCCATGAGTACGCGCATCCCGAGCACCTCGGTGTGTTCGGTCACCGACCGCCGGAGATCCGACACGGTCAGGTTGGGGACCACTCGATCGACATGCACGCGTCCAGTCTCTCATCGATACCTGACACGGCGGTGACGCCGGCCATGCTAAGCACCCGCACACGTCACTCGGTGGTGGGTTCGCCTCGTCTGCTCACTTGTACTTCGAGACGACGTCAGCGACGAGCTGCTGCCCCGTGACGCGTTGCCCCGACTCGTTGTACCACCGAGGGGCGCCGTATGCGGTGGTGTGTTGGCCATCGTAGAGATACCCGCGCAGCCATGCGGGCGCTTGAGCATAGGCCTGCCAGAAGCCGGCGTTCCACCAGTTCTCTTGAGCCTGAGCTGCTTCCTGACCGTCGAGTTGCGCGATCATATCGGCAAACCATGCCGACGCACCCTCCACACTGGCGTTGAAGGCACGGACCTTGTCGGCGGCGATGCGCCACGGTGAGTCCCACGGCGCCGAGGTGATCGCGTCGACCGGGTTGGCGATCTCGTACACATCAACACCCGGGAGCCACGGTTTGTGCTGACCGTCGAGGCCGAACCCGAAGGAGGGCAAACCATACGAAACACCTGCCGCGCGAGCAGGATTGGCAATGTTTACCACCGCGAGAACCTCGCAGTCCGCATACTGCCCGTGAGCTTTGGCGTCCATGAAATCCGAGACCACCAGAGCGCCAAGACTATAGCCGCTGATCACCACCAGGTTCGGGGTGGCGCGGATCGCAGCAGCCAGATTGGCGACACCTTGTCGTCGCGACTCCGCCTCCGACACACCGGAGACGTCTCCGTACGGGTTGAAGCAAGCGATCGATGCCGGATACGCGAGGTCGACGTGTTCCACACTGCCACCGAGTATTCCGGCCGCGATGTTGAGCATGTTGCCCGGATTGCCCGGATGTTCTCCGGTGCCGCATACGGTGATGTAGGTGATCATGACGCCTCCCCGCTGAGCAGGCCGAGTTGTGGGGCCGTGAGATCAGGGTAGAAATCGCAGGTGCGCCGATCAATCCGCTGAACACAGGACGGCGCACGGTGGCCCGGTACCCGTGATCACGCTGCTCATAGCCGGGAACGACCTCGGGTCCAGTGATTACTCGAGCACGAACACCGGTATCAGACGGTCGGTCTTCGTCTGATACTCCGCGTACGGCGGGAACGCCGCGACGGCCAGCTCCCACCAGTGGGCGCGCTCGTCGCCGTCGACCTCACGTGCAGTGAGCTCGTACACCTTGTCGCCGTCCTGGGCGGTGACCTGCGGGTGCGCCTTCACGTTGTGGTACCAGGCGGGGTGCTCAGGCGCGCCCCCCTTGGACGCGACCATCGCGTACTTACCGTTCTCTTCAACCCGCATGAGCGGCGTGTACCGCTTCTTGCCCGACTTCGCGCCGGTGGTGGTGAACAACACGACCGGACGGTCGGCGACCTGCACACCGTCGGTGGTCCCCTGTTCGAGAATCTTCTTGGTCTGGTCGCGTACCCACTCGCTCGGGCTCAGTTCCGGTTGTTCACTCATAGCGCGCACAACGCGCAGCACGTACAAGTGATTCCCGGCGCCGCGCTTCGGTCACGAGTGGTAGGGATGGAAGAGAACCCCCTGCGGAAGGACCCGTGACATGGCCATTGCCACCATCAACCCGGCGACCGGAGAGACCGTCCGGGAATTCGAGTCGCTCACCGACGCGGAGGTCGACGCGGCCCTCGACCGCGCGGTGCGCAGTTTCAGTGACTACCGCTCCACCTCATACGAGCAGCGCGCCGCGTGGCTTCACGCGACTGCCGATCTCCTCGAGGCCGAGGCAGACGTCGTCGCCGCGATGATGACCGAGGAGATGGGCAAGACTCTCGCCTCAGCGAAGGCAGAGACACTGAAGTGCGCGAAGGGTTTTCGCTACTACGCCGACCATGGGGAGGCCATGCTCGCCGACGAGGCGGCCGACGCGGCGGCGGTGGGCGCGAGCCGTGCCTACATGCGTTACCAGCCGCTCGGTGTGGTGCTGGCGGTGATGCCGTGGAATTTCCCGCTCTGGCAGGCCGTCCGCTTCGCCGCGCCTGCGCTGATGGCAGGCAACGTCGGCATTCTCAAGCACGCTTCCAACGTGCCGCAGTCGGCTCTCTACCTTGAAGACGTCCTACGCCGTGCAGGCCTCCCGGACGGGTGTTTCCAAACGCTCCTGATCGGATCGAGCATGGTCGAGCCGATCCTGCGCGATCCCCGGGTCGCCGCGGCAACGCTGACCGGCAGCGAACCGGCAGGCAGGTCCGTCGCCGCGATCGCCGGTGACGAGGTCAAGCACACGGTCCTCGAACTCGGTGGCAGCGACCCCTACGTCGTCATGCCCAGCGCCGACATCGCGCAGGCGGCGAAGACCGCGGTGACCGCCCGCGTACAGAACAACGGCCAATCCTGCATCGCGGCAAAACGATTCATCATCCACACCGATGTCTACGACGAGTTCGTCGATGCCTTCACCGACGGTTTCCGCTCCCTGGTCGTCGGAGATCCGACCGACGACGCCACCGACGTCGGGCCGCTGGCAACCGAGCAGGGCCGCACCGACCTCGAAGAGCTTGTCGACGATGCCGTCGGCAAGGGTGCGAAGGTCCTGATCGGTGGTGCCCGCGTGAATCGGGCGGGCTGGTTCTACGAGCCGACGATCCTCGCCGACATCACCGACGAGATGGACATCTACTCCGCTGAGGCCTTCGGCCCGGTTGCTGCGCTGTATCGCGTCGACAACATCGATGATGCGATCGCGATCGCCAACGACACCACGTTCGGTCTCGGCGGAAACGCCTGGACCACCGATCCGGCCGAACAGGAGCAATTCATCGACCGGATCGAATCGGGTCAGGTGTTCATCAACGGCATGACCACCTCGTACCCCGAACTCGGCTTCGGCGGGATCAAACGGTCCGGTTACGGACGAGAACTGACCTCACATGGCATCCACGAGTTCTGCAACATCAAGACCGTGTGGATCGCCTGAGCGGCGGTTGGTTCGTCTCACCGCGGCAAGGCCACGCGGTACCGGCGCGCGAGGAGATCGTAGGCTTGACGTGTGGTTGATCTCGCATATGTCATCGCAGGTTCGGAAGCCACCGGCGGTGCCGGTCTGCAAGTCGATCTGAAGACCTTTCAGGAACTCGGTGTCTACGGAGTCGGCACGATCACGTGCATCGTCTCCTTCGATCCGAAAGCCGGCTGGGCGCACCGATTCGTACCCATCGACCCTCAGGTGATCGCCGATCAGATCGAGGCCGCGACCAGTGCTCACGATCTCGACGTGGTGAAGGTCGGAATGCTCGGCACCCCGGCAACGATCGACGTGGTCGCCGACGCGTTGGCGGGACAGACCTGGCGGCACGTGCTGGTCGACCCGGTGCTCATCTGCAAGGGTCAGGAACCCGGTGCCGCGCTCGACACCGACACCGCCCTGCGGGAGAAGATCATCCCATTGGCGACGGTGGTGACCCCGAACCTGTTCGAGGCTCAGGTGCTGTCGGGCATGGACGAGATCACCAGCGTCGACCAGCTGGCCGAGGCGGCCAAACGCATCGCCGACCTGGGGCCGCGCTACGTGATCGCCAAGGGCGGAGTCGAGTTGCCCGGCGACGATGCGGTCGACGTGCTCTACGACGGTGACGAGGTGACGGTGTTCGCCGCGCCCAAGGTCGGGTCCGAACGCGTATCGGGCGCCGGATGCACACTTGCCGCCGCCATCACGGCCGAACTCGCCAAGGGCTCCGACGTGCGCGACGCGGTCGCCTTCGCCAAGGAGTTCACCACCGCCGGCATCAACGGACGCGTGAGCGCTCACACCCCGTTCGACACGGTGTGGCAGGGCGCCTACGTCGATCAGCTCGCGGACTCGCAACCGGAGTAGAGGCGCGGTGGGGTCGGCGTCTTCACGCTGAGACGTCAGTCCTGCGTGACCCGCCCGCCGTCGACATGCCAGCGCGTGTCGACCCGCACCTTCTCCAACATCCGGCGGTCGTGGGTGACGAGCAGCAGTGCACCGTCGAACGAGTCGAGCGCCGATTCGAGTTGTTCGATCGCGGGCAGGTCGAGGTGGTTGGTGGGTTCGTCGAGCACGAGAACGTTGACCCCCCGCGCCTGCAGCAATGCCAGGGCCGCGCGGGTGCGTTCGCCCGGCGACAGGTCGCCGACGGCACGGTCGACGTGATCGGCCCGGAGTCCGAACTTGGCCAGCAGCGTGCGCACCTGCTCGGTGGAGAAGTCCGGGACGAGCTCCTCGAACCGCTCGGCGAGCGGGCGCGGACCGGTGAATTGTCCGCGCGCCTGATCGATCTCGCCGATCGCCACACTCGCGCCGAGACTCGCCGTCCCCTCGTCGGGTTCGACGGCGCCGGTGAGCAGACGCAGAAGCGTCGACTTTCCCGCGCCGTTGGGTCCGGTGATCCCGATCCGTTCACCCGCGTTGACCTGAAGCGACACCGGACCGAGAACGAATTCTCCCTGCCGCACAACAGCATTGGAGAGCGTGGCAACCACCGAACTCGACCGCGGCGCCGAGCCGATGGTGAATTCCAGCACCCACTCCTTGCGGGGTTCGGCGACCTCCTCTAGCCGGGCGATGCGACTTTCCATCTGGCGCACCTTCTGCGCCTGTTTCTCGCTGGACTCGCCGGCCGCCCGTCGGCGGATCTTGTCGTTGTCGGGTGCCTTGCGGATGGCGTTGCGCACACCCTGACTCGACCACTCTCGTTGGGTCCGCGCCCGGGCCACGAGGTCGGCTTTCTTCTCGGCGAACTCCTCGTATTCCTCGCGGCGGTGTCGCCGTGCGACCTCCCGCTCCTCCAGGAAACTCTCGTAGCCCCCGTTGTAGACGGTGTTGGTGTGCTGTGCGAGGTCGAGTTCGACCACCCGAGTCACGCAGCGCGCCATGAACTCCCGGTCGTGGCTGACGAGTACCACGCCGCCACGCATCCCGCTGACCACCTCCTCGAGCCGCGATAGGCCATCGAGGTCGAGATCGTTCGTGGGCTCGTCGAGCAGCACCACGTCGAAACGCGAGCACAACAACGCCGCCAACCCCACTCGGGCCGCCTGCCCGCCGGACAGCCCGGCCATGAGGGCGTCTTCGGGTGCGATGGTTCCGTTCCGCAGGCCGAGGTCGGCGAGTACTGCGGGCAGCCGCTCGTCGAGATCGGCGGCGCCGGTGGCCAGCCAGTGATCCAGCGCCGCGGAGTACACCTCGGCCGGATCCTGCGCGCCGGCGTCCAACCCGTCGTTCGCCAGGGTGGCGGCTGCGGCGTCCATCGCTTGCGTGGCCGCAGCGCATCCGGTGCGTCGCGCGACATACTGCGCCACCGTCTCCCCCGGCACCCGATCGTGTTCCTGAGGCAGCCATCCCACGAAGGCGTCGGCCGGCGCACGGGTGACCGAACCCTCCAGCGGAGCGAGGTCACCGGCCAGCACAGCGAGCAGGGTGGACTTTCCCGCGCCGTTCGCGCCCACGACCCCCACCACGTCGCCGGGCGCGACCGTCAGGTCGAGGTGATCGAACAGGACACGATGGGCATAGCCACCGGCGATGTCCTTGGCGACGAGCGACGCGGTCATGCCCACATCGTCGCATCCGGGCCCGGAGGAATCGATCACCGGCCGCACTGCCACACTCTGCGGCTGGTTGCAGAAGATCTGTCTTATGCCGGGCTCGTGAGCTGAATCAGGTTGCCGCAGGTGTCGTCCAGAACGGCGGTGACCACGGGGCCCATCGGTGTCGGTTCTTGGGTGAACCTGACGCCGTCAGCGACAAGTCGACCATGTGCGGCTGCCACATCGTCAACGGCGAAGGACGCAGCCGGGATACCGTCGGCAACGAGCGCGGCCGTATAGGCCATGGCCGCAGGGTGCTGATTGGGCTCCAACAGCAGCTCCGGGCCATCGGGTGCATCCGGACCCACCACAGTCAACCACCGGAACTCACCCAACGGCACGTCGTGCTTGGGGACGAAGCCGAGTTTGTCGGTGTAGAAGGAGAGCGCCTTGGCCTGGTCGTCGACGAACACGCTCGTGACATTGATTCGAATGCTCATGAGTGATTCCTTCGGTTCGGTGCGCCAACGTTCAGTGATCTCACGTAGCGGCCCGGTGTGCAGGGAGAGCAGAACCGTTCAGTTCCAGAGACCAGACGGGGACCAACAAAGCAAGCACGAGACACGACGAGGCCCTGGCGAGAAATATGCTCTCGCCAGGGCCTTTACGTCGGGCTGACAGGATTTGAACCTGCGACCACTTGACCCCCAGAGCGCTTCGGGGTGTCTAGTGTCGCGTGTCGTTAATTAGTTTATGGTTCGTGGTTTGAGAGAATTGGCTATGGCGAATTCTGCGGCCCCGGCTCTTGGCCTGCGTGATGG